>NZ_JBQQBS010000029.1:0-117646 GCF_052245395.1 Streptomyces sp. 4N124 | reverse complement strand
GCGCTGGCTGCAGGGCTGCTTTGCCTCGTTGGTGAGGGAGTCGCTGACGCAGGTGTAGTAGTCGCGGTAGACGAGCTGGGCGGTGAAGGTCGCGGCGACGAGGGCGATGGCGAGGGAGGCGGTGACGAGGCCGGATACCGCGGCCGTGGTCTGGGGGCGGGCGTTGGTGACGGGGGCCGGGGTGTCCGGGTCGGCGGTGCGGGGCTTGGCCCGCAGCGCGGTGATGCCCAAGTACAGGGAGAGGGCGCCCAGCAGCAACGCGACGTACGGCCAGCTGAAGAGGGCGAAGAAGAAGGCCCACATGCCGGAGAGCAGGGAGTACCGCGCGCGGCGCTGGGCCGGGTCCGCCGGGTCCCAGCGGAGGTTCGTGCCGGGGCCGCTGCCGCCGGGGCCGCCTTCCGGGCCGCCGCCCTGATCGCCCCGCCCGCCGGGACGGTCGCCGAAGCCGCCCGAGGAGCGGCCGGGCTGGCGGTCGCTCCACTGGCTGCCCCATGGAGAGGGCGAGCCGCCCTCGCGGTCACTGTCTCCCGAGGAGTCCTCGCCCGACGGGCGCCGCGGCTGCCACGGGCGGTCCGGCGTGCCCTCCGGCGGCGGCGCGAACGGGTTGTCCTCACCCGCCGAGCCGCCCTGCCCTTCGCCGTTCGGCTGGCCCGAGGGCGCGTCGGGCGGCGAGGTGGGGCGCTCCCGCAGAACCAGCACGGCGCTGCGCTCCCCTCCCTGCACCGACTGCGGGGGGAGCGTGAGGAGTCGCAGGCTGCGGTCCGGCATCAAGTGAGCGTCTTCCCCTTGGTGAATAACGACGTGCTGACAACTGCTGAACTGGTCCGGCGTGAGCGGTCCCTCCGTAAAACGCACCACCAACCGCCCGCGTTCCCCGGTCCGCTCCTCGCAGACGCTACCTTCCGGCCACGCCCCCGTCCCATGGGGGCCGCCCGGTGTGCCGGTATCGTTGCTGACGGTCGGCCGCTTCGTAGACTTCCCCGTATCCGGGGGCGCGAAGCATTCGTATGAACGTACATAACCACTGACGTCCATGCCGCCGGCCGCACGGAAACGCTCCCCCGAGAAAGGGCCCCCACCGTGGCCGCCAAGCCCGTGGCCAAGCGCCTTGTCGTGCTGGTCTCCGGATCCGGTACGAATCTGCAGGCGCTGCTCGACGCCATCGCCGAGACCGGCGCCGAGGCGTACGGCGCCGAGATCGTCGCCGTCGGGGCCGACCGCGAGGGCATCGAAGGGCTGGCGCGGGCCGAGCGTGCCGGGCTGGCGACCTTCGTGCGGAAGGTCAAGGACTACGGGACCCGTGAGGAGTGGGACGCGGCGCTCACCGAGGCCGTGGGCGCGTACGAGCCCGATCTCGTCGTGTCGGCCGGGTTCATGAAGATCCTGGGGAAGGAATTCCTCGCGCGCTTCGGTGGGCGGATCGTCAACACGCACCCCGCCCTCCTCCCCAGTTTCCCCGGCGCCCACGGCGTCCGCGACACCCTCGCGTACGGCGCCAAGGTCACCGGCTGCACCGTCCACTTCGTCGACGACGGCGTCGACACCGGGCCGATCATCGCTCAGGGCGTGGTCGAGATCCGGGACGAGGACGACGAGAGCGCTCTGCACGAGCGCATCAAGGAAGTCGAGCGAAGGCTGCTCGTCGAGGTCGTGGGGCGGCTCGCCCGCAACGGCTATCGCATTGAGGGACGAAAGGTAGTTATCCAGTGACCGCCGAGGGAATCGAGAGCAGCGGCAAGCGGGGCATCGCTCGCGCGCTCGTCAGCGTCTACGACAAGACCGGGCTCGAGGAGCTCGCGCGCGGGCTGCACGAGGCGGGCGTGGAACTCGTCTCCACCGGGTCCACCGCCTCCCGGATCGCCGCCGCCGGCGTCCCCGTCACCAAGGTCGAGGAGCTCACCGGCTTCCCCGAGTGCCTGGACGGCCGCGTCAAGACCCTGCACCCCAAGGTCCACGCGGGCATCCTCGCCGACCTGCGCCTGGACAGCCACCGGCAGCAGCTCGCCGAGCTGGGCATCGAACCGTTCGACCTCGTCGTCGTCAACCTCTACCCCTTCAGCGAAACCGTCGCCTCCGGGGCCTCTCCCGACGAGTGCGTCGAGCAGATCGACATCGGCGGGCCCTCCATGGTGCGCGCCGCCGCCAAGAACCACCCGTCCGTGGCGGTGGTCACCAGCCCCGCGCGGTACGCCGACGTCCTCACCGCGGTCCGCGACGGCGGCTTCGACCTCGCCGCCCGCAAGCGGCTGGCCGCCGAGGCGTTCCGGCACACGGCCGAGTACGACGTGGCGGTCGCCGGCTGGTTCGTCGGGGAGTACGCCGGTGACGGCGAGGAGTTCCCGAGCTTCCTCGGGGTGACGTACGAGCGCAAGCAGGTGCTGCGGTACGGCGAGAACCCGCACCAGCCGGCCGCCCTCTACACCGGCGGCTGCGGTGGCCTGGCCGAGGCCGAGCAGCTGCACGGCAAGGAGATGTCGTACAACAACTACACGGACACGGACGCCGCTCGCCGTGCCGCGTACGACCACGCGGAGCCCGCCGTCGCGATCATCAAGCACGCCAACCCGTGCGGCATCGCGATCGGCGCGGACGTCGCCGAGGCGCACCGCAAGGCGCATGCCTGTGACCCGCTGTCGGCGTTCGGCGGTGTGATCGCCGTCAACCGGCCGGTGTCGAAGGAGATGGCCGAGCAGGTCGCCGAGATCTTCACCGAGGTCATCGTCGCGCCGGACTACGAAGAGGGCGCGCTCGAAGCCCTCGCCAAGAAGAAGAACATCCGCGTGCTGCGCTGCCCCGAAGTGCCGCAGCCGCCCGCCGAGTTCCGCCCGATCGACGGTGGCGGCCTCGCCCAGGTGAAGGACGTCTTCCAGGCCGAGGGCGACGACCCCGCCAACTGGACCCTGGCAACTGGCGAGGCCCTGAGCCCCGAGGACCTGCGCGAACTCGCCTTCGCCTGGAAGGCCTGCCGCGCCGTCAAGTCCAACGCCATCCTCCTCGCCAAGGACGGCGCCTCGGTCGGCGTCGGCATGGGCCAGGTCAACCGCGTCGACTCCGCGAAGCTGGCGGTGGAGCGGGCGGGCGCCGAGCGCGCCCAGGGTTCGTACGCCGCCTCCGACGCGTTCTTCCCCTTCCCGGACGGCCTGGAAATCCTCACCGAGGCCGGCGTCAAGGCCGTGGTGCAGCCGGGCGGTTCGGTCCGTGACGAGCTGGTGGTCGAGGCGGCGAAGAAGGCGGGCGTGACGATGTACTTCACGGGGACGCGGCACTTCTTCCACTGACGGACGAGCGCCGGCGGCGCTGCGCGGATCGATCGCTACGTCGAACTGCGCAGCGCGCCCCAGGTGTTGGGCCCGACCTCGCCATCGACGTCCAGCCCCTTGGCGCTCTGGAACTGCTTGACCGCGGCCAGGGTGCCGTCGCCGAACTGGCCGTCCACACCCGCGCTGCCGACGCTGTAGCCGCGCTTTTCCAGCATGCACTGCACCTGTGTGACGCGGCGGTTCTTGTCGCCGTACTGCGTCAGTTCGGTGCCGGAGTAGTGCGTGCACTGGGTGATCCACGGTGGGGCGGCGGGCGTGGTGGGGGCCGTCTTGGTGGGGGTGGCGGTCGGAGTGGTGCCGCCACCGCTCCCGCCGCCGGATGTGGCGGTGGCCTCGTCGGTGGGAGTGGCCCGGGTGCCGCCCGCGTCACCGGCGGAGGTGGCGTTCGAGCTCGCCGACGGCGTGGGCGCCGACTCCCGAGGGCTGGGCTCCTTCTCCTTCTCGGAGGGCGAGGGCGAGGTGGGAGAGGCTGACGTCGGCTCGTCGTCGAAGGCCGTGCTGGTGGAGGTCGTCGGGGAGGCGGAGGCCGGTACGTCGCGCTCGGGGCGGGTGAGCAGGAAGGCACTGACGGCCACGGCGACGACGGCGACTCCCGCGACGACGGCGAGGTACGGCTTCCGTCGTGATCGGCGCGGGCTGTTCTCGCCGCTCCCGGTGGCGAGCGGGGTCTGTGGGGACGCGCCCTGCCCGTCCGGAGGCGTCGCAGGTCCGAAGACGAGGCTGGGAGCAGGGGCGGCCACGCGTTCCGCAGGGGCCCGGAAGTGGAGGGTCCGCTCGCCGGAGGCCTGTTCCAGCACTTCGCAGGCCCGCTGCCGGGAGAGCAGTCGGCCGCCCAGGGGCTCCGGCCAGGAGCTTGCGTGGCCGTGCCCAGCCGCCACGGCCGCGTCGAGCAGTTGCCGCGGGGTGGGCCGTCCGGCCGAGTCCTTGGCGAGACAGGCCGACAGGAGTTCCGCCAACGCGGGGTCCGCTGCCGCGAGTTCGGCCATCACCTCCGGCTTCGGCTCCTCGAAGGCGACCCGGTGCATCACGTCCACGCCGGTTCCGTCGCCGAAGGGGGAGTTGCCGGTGGTGGCGTAGGTAAGGCTCCCGGCGAGCGAGAAGACGTCGGAGGCGGTGTCGCAGCGGCCTTCGCGCAGATACTCGGGGGACATGTAGGCGGGCGTGCCGACCCTGCTCCCGGTCGAGGTGATCGCGCTGCTGTCGGCGGCTTGGGCAATGCCGAAGTCGATGACATGCGCGCCCTGCGGGGACAGGATCACGTTGGACGGCTTGAGATCCCGGTGTACGACATCCGCGGCGGCCATCGCCGACAGCGCCTGCCCGAGGTCCGCCACCAGCCGCCATACGCCCGCCGGCGCCAGCGTGCCGCAGTCACGGACGGCGTCGGCGAGGTTGAGGCCGGGCACGTACTGCGTGGCCATCCACAGCAACGTGTCGTCGAACCCGGTCCCGAGCAGCTGTGGCGCACGCGGGCTGTGGACCCGGGCGTGCATGGAGGCCTCCCGCTCGAACCGCCGCCGGAACCGGGGGTCTTCGGCGTACTCGGGACGGATCACCTTGACGGCGGCGAGGCCCGGGGTGCCGTCGGCGGGGCGTGCGAGGTAGACGTGGCCCATGCCGCCGCTGCCCAGGAGGCCGAGGGGGACGTAGGGGCCGATGCGGCCGGGGTCGGCGGGGCGCAGGGGGGTGGCGCCCGCCTGCTTCAGCGCGCTGTCACCGGACGCCGGTGTGTTCGGCGACACGGGTGGCTGGTCTGTCATGGGTCCCCCGACCGCTTTGTCCTACTCAACGTGCCCTTGTGTCACTCCAGTTGACCCCCTCGAAGAGACTACCGTTTCGTATGTGCGTGGAGTGCGCCCGGCGGGTGTCAGGTGACAGCGGCCCGCGGCCCCTCGGTGCCTTCAGGGGCGCCGGCGCACGGCGACCGTGGCTGATCGAGGGCGGCCGTCTGCCAGGCGGTCCGGCCAGGTGCTGACGGCGCCGGGATTCGCCGCGTCCGGGGCGCCCCAGCGGGCGGTGCGTTCGCCGGGATGCTGGATGTTGACGAAGAGCGTCTGCCCGTCAGGTGGGGCGGTGATTCCGGTCACCTCGGCACCGCGCGGGGCGGTGAGGAAACGACGGACCGTCCCGGTGGCGGTGTCGGCGGCCAGCAGGGCGTTGTTCCCGGCCGAACGGTGGGTGCGAGAGGGGCCGTTCAATGCGTTGCCCGAGACTCCGGTGGAGATCCAGAGGGTCCCGTCCGTCCCGAACCACAGGCCCTTGGGCGAGGCGAACGCGCCGTCGGACGTCAGCCGCCTGTCACCAGCGGCGAGGAACGTCTCCCAGCGGAAGCCGTGCGCCCCTTCGTGGTGCTCTGCGTCGCTCTCACGCCAGCGAATGACCCGCCCGTAGGGGTCGGCCGCGCCCGCTTCGGCCCTCGCGGCTCCGCCAGTGCAGGATGAGCAGCCGCCCGCGCTGTTGGCGAGAGCCAGATAGACGTCCCCGTCCGGGCCGACGGCGACTCGCTCGGGCCGTCCCAGCGGCGTGGCACCGAGGGCGTCCGCGGCCAGTCGGGTCCGTACGAGGACGTCGGCCTGGTCGCGCCAGCCCGCGGCTCGGGTGAGCGGGCCCTCGCCGTGCCGGAGCGGCAGCCACTCGCCCGTTCCGTCCGGGGCGATTCTGGCCACGTAGAGGGTGCCGTGGTCCAACGGACTCCTGCCCGCCGCCAGCAGTCCGCGCCAACCGCCCGCGCTGACGTACTTGTAGAGATACTCGCCGTCCTCGGCATCGGTGCTGTACACCACCGCCCGCCCGGCGGACTCGGTGACCGTGGCGCTGCCGTGCGTGAAGCGACCGAGGGTGGTGCGCTTGACGGGGACGGACGACGGGTCGTGGGGGTCCAGCTCCACGACCCAGCCGAAGTCGTCCGGCCGCGCCTCGGCGGACGCCAGGTCGAACCGGGGGTCGGTACGGTGCCAAGGGGAGCCGAAGCCGGCGGCGGACAGCCCGTAGCGCACGTCGGCCTCGCGCCGCCGCCAGCCGGGATCGTCGGTGCCGAAGAGGGCGTTGAAGTTCTCCTCCGCCGCCAGGTAGGTGCCCCAGGGGGTGATCCCCTGGCCGCTGCAGGCCAGCACGCCTCGTGACCTGCCCCCGACTGCCACGGGACCGGAGAACCGTACCGGCGAGTCGCCCGTGATCCTCCGGTTGTACGCCGAGTCAACGGCCTTCCACGTACCGCCGGACTCCCGCACCTCCAGGACGGTGAGGCCCTGGGCGGCGATCGCCTTGTCCGCCCCGCCGCCCAGCAGGTCGGGGTCTGTCGCCTCGTGGCTGATCACCAGCAGCCCGCGGCGACTGTCCGCGGCACCTTCGGCCAGGGGGAAGAACTGGACGCCGTGATGGTGGCTGCCGACCTGCATGGCCTGTTCGGCGGCCGTATTGCTCCCGTCCGCCCGCCAGCGTGGCCCGGACGCGCGCACGGCCTGGCCCCAGGGGGCGAGGACGTCGGCGGTGAAGCCCGCGGGGACCGTGACGGCATCGGCCTCGCTCGCCGCCACCGCGGTGAAGGCCGACAGGCCCCGGGCGGCCGTGCCCGGCCGGCCGGCCGACGGGACGGTGGCCGACGGCAGGGGAGCGGCGGTGGCTCTGGACGTGCCCAGGCCCAGCAGCCCGGCGGCGGCAAGGGCCGCGCTCGCGACAACGCCCCGTCGGGACAGTCCGGTTGCCGGGGAGTACGGGGTGTTCGGTGCCTCGTTCCGCATCACAGTCTCCCCTGGTTGAGGGCGTTCTGCAGGGCCTTGGTGGTGGCCGCGCCCCAGTCTCCGTCCACGGTCAGACCGGCGCGGATCATCTTGTTGAGGTGACCTTGCAGCGCCTTCACCGTGGCCTGGCCGACGTCGCCGTCCACGATCAGGCCGGCGTCGGCCCAGGTGTTGAGGTGCTGCTGCAATGCCCGTTTGGACTCCGGCCCCCAGACGCCGTCCGCGGTGACGCCGATCGCCCGCTGTGTCGCGGCGATGGTGGCGGGCCCGAACTCCCCGTCCACCACGAGCTGTTCACCATCGGCGTAGCGGCCGTACGCCGCCTCGGTGGCGGGCCCCCAGAGCCCGTCCACCCCGGTTCCGACCTTGTCCTGCAGCCAGCGCACACCGGCCTCGGTGCGGGGGCCGAAGACGCCGTCCACGTCGAGGGGCGGGGTGTAGCCGAGTGCGTTGACCGCGCTCTGCTGGGAGCTGACCGAGCGTACGGTGGTCAGTCCGCCGCCCATGTGCCCCGGGGAGCCGCCGATGTGGGCGACGTAAGCCGCTTCCGTGGCGGTTCCCCACAGTCCGTCGGCTTCGGTGCCGACCTTGTTCTGCAGCCAGCGGACTCCGGCGTCGGTGAGCGGGCCGAAGTCGCCGTCGACGACGAGGGGCGGGGTGTAGCCGAGTGCGTTCACCGCGTGCTGCTGCGAGGCGATGGAGCGGATCGTGGACAGTCCGCCTCCACTGCCGCCCTCGCCGGTGTAGGCCACGTACGCCGCCTCGGTCAGCGGCCCCCACAGCCCGTCGGCCTGTGCGCCGACCTTGTTCTGGAGCCAGCGGACCCCCGCGTCGGTGAGCGGGCCGAAGACGCCGTCCACGGTCAGCGGCGGAGTGTAGCCGAGCCCGTTGACCGCTCGTTGCTGCGAGGCGATGGACCGTACGGTGGTCAGGCCGCCGCTGGAGCCGTCGTCCGGCGGATCGCCGTCGTAGACCGGTTCACCGCCCACGATGGGATACGTGGTTCCCGGCAACCCGCTCTGTACCCAGGCGCGGAGCGCCGCGCCGGGGCACTGGGTGGAGTTGAGTGCGCCGTGGTAGGTCGCGGCGAGCGCCTTGCCGGTCTTCTCCCTGGCGGCGTGATAGAGGCTCCGGATGGCGTTCTTGGCGGCCGTGGTGGCATCGCCGTCCCGGCCGATGAAACAGACACCGAAGTGGGTGGTGTTGTAACCCTTCGCGTGCGCGCCCTCGTTGGCCCAGCCGCGCCCTTCGAAGATGCGGCCGTGCACGTCGACGAGGAAGTTGTATCCGATGTCCCACCAGCCGTTCGAGTCCATGTGGTAGTTCTGGATCGCCCTCGGCGTCTGGCTGGTGGGCCCCGCGGAGTAGTGGACGGTGAAACCGGTGCGCTGCGAGAGCGGGACCTTCGCCTCACTGACGGGCGGGCGTGCTCCCCACTGGGCACGGGAAATGATCTGAAGCTGCGTCGGGTTGCTCGCGGCGGGAATTCCGGGGTCCATCAAAGAACCGGTCTGCGCATAGGGCAGAAGGTTGCCGGGGCACTCCGTGTCGTAGCCCTTGGAGTGAGGGAACATGTTGGGGCCGGCCTTCTTGCCGGCCGGAACGTCCGTCCGCAGATACGCGATCAGATTCTTGATCGAGGTCCGCATCGCCGAGGTCGGCTCGTCTTCGGACCGGAGGAGACCGCAGATGGAATAGAAGGCGGCGTTCCGGCCGACCGCACCGTGGTCCGCGACCCAGACGTGCCCTTTGGGTACGTTTCCCTGGGCGGGGGCATCGCCGCCGTTCGCCTCTCCCCGTTCGAGGCCACGCCCCTCGTATATCTTTCCGTGCGGGCAGACGAAGTAGTTGTAGCCGATGTCCCCGTCGGCCTTCCCGTACATGTCCGACCAGGCGTCGGCCACGTCCTTCGCGCACTCCTCCTCGGTGTCGAGACCGGACGAACCCGCGCCTCTGTGGTGGATGAACACACCCCCCTGCCAAGGGGACCACGTGCGACTCGACCGCTCCGGTGATGCTCCTACCTCGTCGATCAGTTCCTTGGTCGCCTTCTCGTAATCCCCGTAGAAGTCCGCCCATGCCTTCCGCGCGATGAGGAGACCTCCTGTCGTGGTGGTGGCGGCATACGGGGCCCAGGTTGACCGGGGCCGAATGTCGATGGACATCGAGGACTCCTAATCGAGGAAGGTGCCGCACTCCGAGCTCGGCACCCAGCGGTGGGAGCTGATGTTGTCGTTCGCGGGGGCGCCATTGCTGAACGTCGTTCCGGCGAGACTGTCCACGTAGGCTTCGGACGCCTCCAGGCAGAGATGACCGCCGCTGTAGCCGGCGCCCTCGTAGAACTTGACGGCGAGGCCGGTGGTGCCCTTGTACAGGGCGGAGGTCGCGGCGTTGTCGTCGTTGCGCTGGAATGGACCCGAGCTGTCGCCCCAGTTCGAGTCGTTGCTTGCGGCCCTGCCGAAGAGGCCACTGCAGTTGGTGAGGTCGTAGGCGTAGAGGTAGCCCGACGACGCGTTGCGCCAGGCGGTGTCGCACGCCGTGGACGCCTGTGCACCGGTCGTGGGGACGAGCGCACCGAGCGCCGCGAGGCTGAGCATGGCGGCTGTGGCCAGGGTCTTGTGCATGGTGGATCGCTCCTTGTCCTGTGTGCCTGTCTCGCGTGGCTGGGGGATGACATCGAGCGGGGTTCCCGGGACGCCCGTGGCCCGCCGGGAGGCGGCGGGCCACGGGGTGGGGAGTCGGGTCAGGAGTCCAGGACCGCGCCGCATCCCGACCAGATCCACCGGTGGGAGCTGATCTGGTTGTTCACCTCGATACCGGTGGTGAAGTACTGGTTGTCGAGGCTGCTCATGTACTTCTCGCCCTGTGTGAGGCAGGTGTGGCCCCCCGCCCAGTCGTCCCCCGTCCCGTTGAAGAGCTGGACGCGCATGCCGCTCGTGCCCTTGTTGATGAGGGACGTCGCCTGGTTGGTGTCGCTGCCTTGGAAGACGCCAGTGCTGTTGCCCCAGTCCTGGTCCTGGCCCTCCGTGCTGCCGAGAAGGGTGCCGCAGTTGGTGGCGTTGTATGCGGCGAACTTGCCGGGAGCGAGGGCGTTGTACGCGTTGTCGCAGGGCGTGGCGGCCTGGGCGCCGGTTGCCGGGACGATGGCCCCGAGGGCCGCGAGGCCGAGAGTCGCGGCCGTGGCCAGGATCTTGCGCATGATGCATCACTCCTTGTGTGTGGGTGCGGTGTTGCGGTTCCCGCGGCGGTGGCGCCGCGGAAGTCTGGATGCCTGGCCCCCGGACGGCAGGCGCGGGGTCAGGCCGTCGAGCCGGTGATCTCCTCGGCCCGGGCGAGCGCGTCAAGGCTCATGCGTGCGTAGGTGGCGATGTCGTCGCCGTACAGCGGGAGTTGCTGCTCCCGGTACTCGGTTTCGAGCGTGCGTGCCGTCCTGGCCAACGGCGTCTCGTTGGCGCAGGTGGCCTCGGCGACCGCGAGGTCGACCTCGACGGCGTACGCCTTCTCCTCGCTCAGGCCCCTGGTGAGCTCGGAGAGCTTCTCGCGGGCCTGTGACGGCTCGGCGTAATCGTGGCCCGCCGCCCGCATGCACGCCGACCACTTCTTGACCGCGCCCGTGAAACGCTGGTCCTTGACGAGGTCCGCCGCGTACAGGGGCGTCAGGTTCGCGGCCGTCTTCTCGGCCCGGAACCAGGTCTCGAAGTCCCCGTACAGCCGGCCCTTGGCGTCGGCCAGGCAGCTGTCACGAGGTGTCTGGATGCTGCCGCCGGCGGGCAGATCGGCCGTCAGTATCCCGCTCGACGGCGAGCCCAGGAGCGCGTCGCTGTACCGGACGCGTTCCTGCTGCGAGAGCGTTTCGGCGTACGCGCTGTTCGGGTCGTCGCGCTGGATGTTCTGGGCCTTCGCATGAAGCCGGCTTCCGTAACCGTTTCTCTTCGCCCAGCCGACGTCGGTCAGAAAGGAACCGTTGCCCTTCAGATCGTCGACCGTCGGCAGCGCCCCCACCCAGTACTTGAAGCCCTTCTCCTCCATGCACTCCTTGACGAGCATCTGCTCGGCACGCCGTACCACGACCTCCTCGGCCTCGGTCAACTCCCGTGCCTGGCCGCCGGGTTCGGCTGCCGTGGTGCAGCCGGCGGTCGCGGCGGCGACGATCGCGACACTCGCGCAGGCCGAACTAAACATGCGCCTCATGCCCGTTGAACCCCCGTTTATCGCGTCTTGATCTCCGCGACCTACGATCTCCCAGCTGACAGTGCCGAACCAATGCTGTTGCGCTGTAGAGCAAAAGCCGAGTTCAACGGGGGAGAATGACATGCTCCGCATTCATTTCGGCGAAGTGGATCTGGCGAGAACCCGGATCGCCGTCGCACCTGATCCGCTGTGGGAGATCGCCGCGAGTCTGCACCGAATACAGTCGCGTAGAGGGCGGTGGGCCTACGCCGGCTGGTATCGCTCGGTACGGCAGCGGTTGCGGGAGAAGGGGCTGGAGCGCGTCCTGCGGGGCGTCTTTCTGCCCTTGTATCCAAGGGCCGCCTACTTTCCGGACTTTCTGACTCCCGCCGATGCGGTGGGTGATCTGGACGCGGGAGTCGAATCAATTCTGGCCACGCCTGAGCAACGCGTCCTGAAGGAGATGGCCATCCTCGACCGGACCATCGGGGCCCCTTCGTGGGCCGGGCAGCTGGCCCGGCTGGAGGCGCGCAAGGAGTTCGTGGGGATGCTGCGCGCGTACTACGACGCGGTGGTGGCCCCGTACGAGGAACAGGCACAGGCCCGTATCGAGGCCGAGCGGGCGCAGCGGAGCCGCGGGCTGCTGGACGGCGGAGTGGAGGGCATGCTCGCCGGACTCGGGCCCATGCTGCGCTGGCGCGCTCCCGTCCTGGAGGTCACCTACCCCAAGCAGGCCGACGACCGGGACCTGCATCTGAACGGCCGTGGGCTCACGCTCGTCCCTTCGTACTTCAACTGGGGTGAGCCGGTAGCCTTCGCCGACCCGGAACTGCCGCCCGTGCTCTGGTACTCGCTGCTCCACGAGCAGAGCCCGCCGCCGGAGACCCCGCAGGGCGCCGGCGCCCCCGACGCACCCCTGATCACCCTGCTCGGGCGTGCCCGCGCACTCGCTCTGAGCGCAACGTCCGCCGGCGCCACGACCGGCGAGATCGCCCGCGCCGCCGGGGTCTCGGCATCGTCCGCCAGCAGGCACGCCACCGCGCTGCGCGACGCGGGGCTCGTCACCACCATCCGCAACGGCCCGGCCGTGCTGCACACGCTCACACCGGCGGGGGCGTCCCTGCTCCGCGCCGCCACACAGCGGACGCCTGGCTGATCTCGGGCTGCCCGGGCGAGCCGGTAACCGGTCTGCGCAGGGCCTCCTGCGGACCTGCTGAGGGGCGCACCGCGCGAACGGTGCGCCCCTCGCCCCCCGTCCCCCCATCCAGGGCGTCAGCAGTTCTTGCTGGTCACGTCCTTCCAGGTCTTGCCGGCGCCGGTGTACTTCTTGCCGTTGAAGTGCACCGGCTTGCGGTGGTCCTCGGTCGGGATGCCGGTCGTCCGGTAGCGCTGCTCGTAGTGCAGGTGCGCCCAGTCGGTGGAGCTGCCCGAGGCGCCGATATGGCCGATCAGCGTCTTCGCGGTGACGCTGTCGCCCCTCTGGAGCCGCGGTCCCAGAAGGTCTGGGCCACCTTGCCCTTGAAACCGGGGTGTACCGGCTTTCCGCTGGACCCGGTGTTGCCCTTCACCACGATGTCCAGCGCGGGGTCGTGGCCGCTGTCGTAGGTGTCGAGCCGCCAGTGGGTGTCGCACTTGAACGGCATCTGGAACTCGGGCTTGGTGACCGCCACCGCGTGCGCCCCTCCGGCATACGACGTCCCTGTGCCGAGCCCCGCACCCACCGCCAGGGTCAGTGCTGTGGCGGTGAGTGCCTTTGTCGCTCTGCGGTAGACGAACACCCGTGCCTCCATTGGTGGTTCCCCCGTTCTGACGTCTCTCGCCACGCATCGATCCTGCGTGGCACGACGACGCCCGGGAACCTGGAGATGTGTAGGGCATCAGCAGGCCGGAACCCACTCGTGGGCCCGGACGGGCAGGCCGTCGCCCGGGAAGTCGACCTTGGCGTTGGACTGGATACAGCCGATCGTTTCCTCGTTCCCGGCCCGGGCGAACAGCTGGACGTCCTCGAGCGGGTCGCCGTCCGCGAGGTCGTAGCCGTTGTTGAAGGCGGACTTGGGGCTGGTTTCCTTCGCCCAGTCACAAGTGATGGCCCCGCGGAACCAGTTGTCGTCGTACTCGTACCAGGCGCACATCTCGCCCTGTCCCTCCGCCTCCGTGAAGAAGCAGACGTGACCGCGGTCGCAGCGGGCGTACCCCTGCGGGGCGGGCTCGCGCAGGGCGAGGACACCGGCTGTGGCCAGGGAACCGGCCGCGACCAGGGCGAGGCCGCCGAGCAGGGCCGGGTGGGGGCCGCGCCGCGGTTGCAGCCGGGGCAGGCGTGGAGAGCGGGCGGCGCCGGCTGCGGCCTCGACCCGGCGCAACAGGGACGGGGCGGTGTGCGGGGCGCGGGCGGTGTGCGTGGGGGCGAGGCAGTCGGTGACTATCTGCCGCCAGACGAGCGGGAGTTCGGGTGAGAGACGCAGCTCCGCGCGGCCGTCGGCGTAGCGCAGGGCGGCGTCCCGGCGGGCGCCCGGCGTTGCTCCGGGCAGCGGCAGGCTCCCGGTCAGAACGAGATGGGCGAGGACGCCGAAGGCCCAGACGTCGGCTGTGGGCCGGATCCGGTGGCCCTGCTCGCCGACCTCGGCCCACAGCAGTTCCGGCGGGGAGTAGTCGGAGCTCGCGAACGCGGGCGCGTAGGCGTGGGTGCCCGCCAGTTCCGCCGCCATGTTGAAGTCCGCGAGCCGGACCGAACCGTCCGCCATCAGCAGGACGTTGGCCGGCTTGAGGTCGCCGTGCACCCAGCCCGCGTGATGGAGGTGGGCGACGCCCTCGCAGATCTGGGCGAGCAGCGAGGGCCCGCCGGGGACGGCGACAGCCCGGCGACCGGATGTCGGACGCTCGCCCAGTCGGTCGAGCAGCAGGTCGAGGGAGCCCTCCGCCCTTTCCAGTACGAGGACGGTGGCGCCGTCGAGGTGCGGATGGTCGGGGTCGTCGACCGTCAGGGTGTCGTACATGCGGATGAGGCGAGGGCGCTGGAGCCGACGCAGCAACTCGGTCTCGCGCCGGGTGAGTTCCTGGAGGTGGCGGAGTTGGCGTGGGGTGCGGGTGCCGGTGGGCAGGAACTTCAGGGCGGCCTCGGCGGGGAGATCGGGGCCGATCGCGACGGACACGTACAGCGCCTGCTCGACCAGGGCAGCGAAGCACTCCTTGCCCACCTCGGCCCCACCCTGCGCTGGAGACCGCCGGTCCTGGAAGCCGACTACCCGGTCGACCGTGACCTGTACCTGCAGGGCCGGGGCCTCACCATCATCCCCAGCCTGTACGCCATCCACCTACCCGTCACTCTCGCCGACACCGACCTCCAGCCCGTTCTGGTCTACCCCGTCACCCGGGACCCGCTGTGGCTGCCCGACACACCCGGCAACCCGGCGTCCACAGCCCTGGACGAGCTGCTGGGCCCAACGCGCGCCGCCGCACTGCGCCACCTCGACACCCCGCACACCACCACCTCCCTCGCCGCCCGCCTGAACACCTCACCCTCCACCGTCAGCCGTCACACGGCAGTCCTGCGCCGCGCGGGACTGGTGACGACCGAGCGGATGGGCACGAGCGTCCTGCACAGCCGCACCCTGCTCGGCACCGCCCTCGTCCACGACCGGCGGGCCAACTGGTGCTGCGGGCGGGCGTCAGACGGGTACGCATGACGCAAAAACGGCCTCCGGCCCTCCCCCGAGGGGACCGGAGGCCGCGGGCGAAGTCCGCTACGGTTCGGCCGCGCCCCATAGGGGCGCGGGGAACTGCGCGACCAGCCACGACGGAGCCGCAGACAGCCCACGACCCATCACGGCACCCCTAGCGGCGCTTACGTGGTGACGCGGTACGCGCTCACCCACGGCCCGATGTCGCCGTACCCCGTGTCGTCGATCGTGATCGACCACCCCGTGCAGTTGGCGTGCTCCCACAGCTCCACCCTGGCGCTGCTCTCGGTGCGGGCGGATCGGATGCTGTCGTTCCAGTTGTCGCCGACGTAGGTGCACGCCCCCGTGTCTCCGGAGAACCAACCGTCCAGGCCCTCGAAGCTCTCCTCGGCGAAGGCGTGCCAGCTGGCGGCCGCCAGACGGGCATCGCCGGTGGCGGAGTCGGACGACGGCGCGGCGGCCGCGGTGCTGGTGGCGGCGACTGACAGCAGCCCGACCGTGGCGAGCGCGGCGGCAGCGGCGGTCACCCGCTTGAACCTGATGGACTTCTTCATGGTGCGTCCCTTCCTTGAGACGTTCACCCACCCCCGTAGGCGGACGTCCTCACCCTCGCGTGGAAGGGGCAGGGAGAAGTACCTCGGAACTCTCAGGGTCACTTCTTGCCCGGCGGCGTGTACTCCTTGAGGTAGTGGGCGACGCGGGCGGCGTAGTCGCGGTACTTCGGGGGAACACCGCCCGCGTTGTTCACCACCTTGGTCGACGTCCGGTAGGCGGCGGCCAGCAGGACCTGGCGGTCGCCGGACAGACCGGACGGCTTCAGGCGAGGTTCCATGAAGCAGAGGTAGCGGCCGACGGCCGGGATGGATTCGGCGGGGGTGAGGGGAGGCTTGGGGGTTTCCTTCGGTGCGACGCCGTCCGCGCGGATCCACCAGCGCAGGATGCTGGGCGTCCAGCGGGCGATGCCGTACTCGCCCTCCTCGCCCGCGCCCGGATCGGAGAGGTTCGGGTCGAAGTTGCTCTCCGCCTTCAGCAGGGCGGCGATCAGCGCCGGGGTGACCTCCGGCTGGACGCAGTCGTGGGCGGAGTCGACGATCAGGCGGCGGTAGGCGACCGGGACGCCTTTGTCCGTACGGAGTTCCGCGGCGCCGTAGGTGGCGGCCGTGACCTTCTGGGGCTTGTCGTCCGGGGTCCCGCCCCCGTCCGCCCAGGTGCTGATGCCGTAACCGAGCGCCGCCACGCCGACGGTGGCGATCGCGGCGGCCAGGGCGGTCGTACGGCGGGAGCGGCGGCCGGGGAGGAGAGCGCGGGGGAGGCGGGGGGAGCGGGCGGTTCCTGCCGCGGTCTCCACTCTCCGCAGCAGAGCCTCCGTGCCGATCCGGTCGGCATGCGTCCGGGTCAGGCAGTCCCGCACGATCTCCCGCCAGCTGTCCGGGAGTTCGGGCGACAGACGTAGCTCGTCGGTGCCGCGGGCGTAGGCGGCGGCCGCGTCGCGGCGGGCCGTCGGGGTGCCGCCGGGCAACGGGAAGGAGCCGGTCAGTACCAGATGTGCCAGCACACCGAAGGCCCAGACGTCGGCCGACGGGCGGATACGGCGGCCCCGTTCGCCGATCTCCGACCACAGCAGCTCCGGCGGTGTGTAGTCGGGCGTCGAGAAGGCGGGCGTGTACGCGTGCGTGCCCTCCAGCTCGGCTGCCATGTTGAAGTCGGCGAGCCGGGCCGAACCGTCCCGCATCAGCAGGACGTTGGCCGGCTTCAGATCTCCGTGCACCCAGCCGGCGTGGTGCAGCTGCGCCAGGCCCTCGCAGATCTGCGCGAGCAGGGCGGGCCCGGCGGCCGGGCGGGGGTCCGCGGCGAGCAGGGCCGACAGCGATCCCTCCGCCTTCTCCAGTACGAGGACGGTGGCGCCGTCGAGCGCGGGTACGGCCGGATCGTCGACGGTGAAGGTGTCGTACATCCGGATCAGCCGCGGCTGCTTCAGCCTGCGGTGCAACTCGACCTCGCGCTCGATCAGTTCGCGCAGATGGGCGAGTTGGCGCGGGGTGCCGGTGCCGGTGGGCAGGAACTTCAGGGCGGCCGTGCGGGGCAGGTCGGCACCGGTGTCGGGGCCGGCCCGCCGCGCCTCGTAGACACTCCCGAACGCCCCCGTCGCGATCGGCGCCCGCACCTCCCACAAGCCCACCCGGTAGCCCTTCGGTACCGGCACGGCGTACGGCTCGGTCACGGAGCCACCCGGCCGGGGGAAGGGTCGGACAGGACCACGAGGTCGTCCTCGCGGACGAGGTCGAAGCGGAGGGCGAGGGAGACCAGGGACTCCTTCTTGCCGTTGAGGCGCGGGCCCGTGTCCGCCGTGTCCGGGCCGGGCTTGAGGCGCAGCTTCACGGCCAGGTAGTCGATGTTCCACTGCACCGAAGTGCGGGACGCGGCGGGCCAGTTGGGGCGCAGGCGCTCGACGACCTGGTCCATGGTGGGCAGCGCGGCGTGCGGTTCGCCGCGCAGGCGTGGTTCGCACAGGGCCGCGAGGACGGCGAAGTAGCGCTTGGTGCGGTCGACGGAGAACGCCGGGGCGGTGGTCGCGCCGTCCAGGCCTCCCGCGGTGCTGAGGTAGTCGTGGCGCGGCGCCCAGACGTCGACCGGCAGCAGGTCGCCGGCCGCGGGCAGCACGATGCGCGAGAACTCGAAGGGGACGGGCGCGTCCAGCCGCCCGGGTCCCACCTTGATGTGCTCGCCTGCGCCTTCCGGGTTCTCCACGACGTACGTCTGACTCGAACTGAGGTTGCTCAGTACCCAGAAGGCGCCCTGCGCGGCGATGGCGCCCGCTCTGCGCGAGACGCCGTCGTGGGCGATCTCCAGGTCGTTGTCGGCGCCGCGCCCGAAGGTGAGCCGTTCACCCGGGGCGAGTCGGATCTGAGGGCGGTCGAGCTGGTCCTCCGCGCTCGGCGGCGGTACCACGATGATGCTGTACAAGGTGCGTCTCCCCGTGCCTGGCGGCTACGGGTTCAGATTAGGGCGACGCGGCAGGGCCGTGCCTTCCCCTGCACGGGTGAGACACGGCCCTGCCACATGATTGGCGCGAAAGCGTCAGTTCTGGACGACGTCAGTTCTGGACGACCATCGTGCCGGCCGCCTTGTCGTGCCAGCCCTGCTGGCGGCCCGACTTGTCCCAGAACGGGGACAGGTAGACCACGAGCTGGCCGATACCGCAGGCGAAGCTGCCGACGAGCGGGATGATCCAGCGGATGAAGGAGGAGCCAAGGCCGGGCTTCTGGCCGGTGTCGGCCTTCAGCACGCGGATGCCGACGGCGAGCTTGCCCAGGGTGGCGCCCATCAGGCCGACCATCAGCCACTCGTAGAGCAGGCTCGCGATCGCCAGCACGCCGAACACCGCGCCCAGCGAAGCCACGATGTCGGAGGAGGCGTCGTTGATGCAGCTGTTGTAGTCGGCCGCGTTCGGGTCGCAGTCCTGGGCCGCGCCGATGGAACCGGCGATACCCGCGAACGTGAGGACGCCGTAGAGCACGCCGATGATCAGGGCGTCGAGCAGCCGCGCACCGAACCGGCGGCCCATCGACGCGACCTGCGGATAACCCGGACCGCCGGGAGCACCCGGAACACCGGGACCGCCCGGGTACTGCGGGTAGCCGTAACCGCCCTGCGGAGGGACGCCGCCTTGCGGTGCCTGCGGGTAGCCCTGCGGCGCCTGCGGATAGCCGTAGCCGGGCTGGCCCTGCTGGGGGTAGCCGTACCCGGGCTGTTGCGGCTGTTGCGGCTGCTGTGGGTTCTGTGGCTGACCGTAGGGGTTGTTGGGCGAGCCGAAACTCATACTGGGTTCCTCCGTTGCGCGGGTGGGGACGGTGCGGAGGCGCGGAGGAACATCAGATCTGAGCGGCTTGCCCCCCAACACGGACCGCGATATGGCGCCGCTCATCGTTCTTTATGGATGACTTATTTGTCCAGCCGCGTTCGCTGTGTGTTGTGCAAGTGCAACATCCACGAGCGGCCCGGACCGGCGGCGGCCGGGACCCGGATTGGAACCAGGGCCCGGTCATCCGGGAGGATGGACCCATGACCGCCCAGATTCTCGATGGCAAGGCCACCGCAGCCGCGATCAAGTCCGATCTGACCGCCCGCGTGGCGGCGCTGAAGGAGAAGGGCATCACGCCCGGCCTCGGCACGATCCTGGTCGGGGAAGACCCCGGCAGCCAGAAGTACGTCGCCGGCAAGCACCGCGACTGTGCCCAGGTCGGCATCGCCTCCATCCAGCGCGAGTTGCCCGCGACGGCGACGCAGGAGGAGATCGAGGCGGTGGTGCGCGAGCTGAACGAGGACCCCGCCTGCACCGGTTACATCGTCCAGCTGCCCCTCCCCAGAGGCATCGACGAGAACCGCATCCTGGAACTGATGGACCCGGACAAGGACGCGGACGGACTGCACCCGATGAACCTCGGCAGGCTGGTGCTCAACGAGCCCGCGCCGCTGCCCTGCACCCCGAACGGCGTGCTCACCCTGCTGCGCCGCTACGGCGTGGAGATCAAGGGCGCCGAGGTCGTGGTCGTCGGCCGCGGTGTCACCATCGGCCGCCCGATGCCGCTGCTGCTGACCCGGCGCAGCGAGAACGCGACCGTGACCCAGTGCCACACGGGCACGCGGGACCTCTCGGCGCATCTGCGGAACGCCGACATCATCATCGCCGCCGCCGGTTCCGCCCATCTGATCCGCCCCGAGGACGTCAAGCCCGGCGCCGCCGTCCTCGACGTCGGTGTCTCGCGCAGCGCCGAGGGCAAGATCGTCGGCGATGTCCACCCGGACGTCGCGAAGGTCGCCGGCTGGATCTCCCCCAACCCCGGCGGCGTCGGCCCGATGACCCGGGCGCAGCTGCTGGTCAACGTGGTCGAGGCGGCGGAGCGCAGTGTCGGCTGACGGCAGCGGCGTGTCGGCTGACGGCAGCGACGTGGAGAAGGTGACGCCCGCCGGCGAGGCGGCCGAGGAACTCGAGGTGCGGGACGCGGTCAGCGCGCCCGATGCCGAGGGCAGGGCGCGGCGGGTCACTCGCCGCTTTCCGCTGTTCACGAGGGACACGGCGCGTCCGGAGGGCGGGGGGCGCGCCGCGGGCGGTGACGCTCCGGCGCCGGCCCGGCAGTGGCCGATGCTGGCGGTGCTGTCGCTGGTGGGGGTGGGGCTGCTGGTGACCGCGCTGGATGCGTTCCGTATCGGCACGTTGCTGATCGGCGTTGCTCTGGTGGGTGGGGCGGTGCTGCGGTTTGTGCTGCCGGGTGTGGGGATGCTTGCGGTTCGGTCGCGGTTTACGGATATCGCCACGTATGGGGTGTTGGGGCTGGCGATCGTGATGTTGGCGCTGATGGTGCAGCCGGATCCTTGGCTGGAGATTCCGTTCTTGAAGGACACGCTGCACTTCACTGTCGACACGTAGATTGTCGGTTTTCTGCGGCGCCGTCGTGGCTTGTCGCGCCCACGCGGCGGAGCCGCATATCGATACAGCCCCGCGCCCCTTCGGGGCGCGGCCGGAACCGGTCTGGCTCTGACGTCGTCATGTGCAGCGGAGGTGAGCGATGGGCGGGTGGCAGCCGTTGCCTGACGATCTGCCGCCGGAGGTACGGCACTTCGTGGAGCAGCTGCGGCAGGTGAAGGACCAGACCGGCCTCAGCCTGGTCGCGCTCGGCGCGCGTACCGCGTACAGCAAGTCCTCCTGGCACCGCTACCTCAACGCCACGCAGCCGCCGCCCCGGCAGGCCGTGGTCGCGCTGTGCCGGGTCGCGGGTGTGGACGCGGAACGCCTGGGCGTGCGCTGGGAGATGGCGGTGGAGGCGTGGCCGCGACCGGCGGGGCCGCAGAAGGGGGACGAGGGCGAGGAGTACGAGGACGACCCCACGCGTCCGTGGTGGGACACGCCGGACGAGGTGCCGGCCGCGGATCCGTCCCGTCGGCTGCTGGTGGTGGCCGTCGTGCTCGTACTGGTTCTGCTGGCGTTGACGGTGATCGGCGTCGTCGTCTTCGGATAGGGCCATGCGCGCCCGCAGGTGCTGGGGGTTGTGGGACCTGTGCGCTTTCGGTGACCGCATATGTGCGTTCTGTGTGTCGATGTGTTGACAAGTTCGGGGATTTACGACGAAGTCGCTCAACAATCGGGCTAGCGTGGTCAATCGGGACGGTCCGGGACGTCTCGAGTGTCTGCCAGGAGTACTGCCGGGTGGGGTCGGGGAGAGGGCGCCACCGGTGGGAGACTGGACCACGGTCCGGTGGGCGTGCGACGGTGCATGCCCGCGGCCCCGACGCACCCGTGCGCCCCCACCCCGGGAACTGAGATCCTGACTGGGCGCATCCCTGTGGGTAGCCAGAACGGGGACTCGGCAGAGGGCACCATGCGCGGGGGCAGGAAACAGCACGAACCGGGGGGAAGAGGGGGGACGTAATGCCTCGTTGGAGGGCCTTGCCGGATGAACTCGATCCGCAGGTCAGGGAGTTCGCGAGCCAGTTGCGGAGGCTGGTGGACCGCAGCGGCCTGAGCGTCGCCGCGGTGGCCGACCGCACGGGCTACAGCAAGACGTCCTGGGAGCGTTATCTCAATGGCCGGCTGCTCGCGCCCAAGGGTGCGATCGTCGCGCTGGCCGAGGTGACCGGGACCAATCCCATCCATCTGACGACCATGTGGGAGCTGGCCGAGCGTGCGTGGAGCCGTTCGGAGATGCGCCACGACATGACCATGGAGGCGATCCGGATCTCCCAGGCGCGTGCCGCGCTCGGGGAGTTCGGGGCGCCGCCTGCCAACGGGAAGAGCGGCAAGACGGCCCGTAAGAGCGGCAGCGCGACGGCGACGCCGGGGATTGCGGGACCGGCGGGGGTGGCACCGACGGTGCCGCCGCAGCCGACGGGGCCGGATGTGCAGGACGCGGTGCCCGGGGCGCCCGGTCGCTCCGGTGGGGGCAACTCGTGGGGGATGGCCGGGTATGCGGGGCCTTCGCAGGCTGGGGGGTCGAGAGCGGCGGGTGTGGGCGCGGGTGTGGGTGCGCCTGCGGGTGCTGCCGTGCCGGGGGCGTTCGGTGAACCGCCGCAGGGGCCTCGTCCGGGGGACGGTTCGCCGTCCGGCGGGGCTTCGGGGAAGCGCAAGGCGACGATGTTCCTCGCGGGGGTCGTCGGGGTGCTCGTCGTGGCCGCCGCCGCGTTCTTCTTCATGGAGCGCGGCGACGACAAGCCCAAGGACACCGCCAAGTCGCCCTCGCCGTCCGCCAGCTCCGATCCCGCGCTGCCCGCCGGGGTCAAGTGCAGTGGCGCCGACTGCACGGGCAAGGACGCGGAGGCCATGGGGTGCAGTGGGGACCTGGTGACCACCGCGAAGACGGCGACTGTCGGTACGACCGTCGTGGAGGTGCGGTACAGCGAGACCTGTGGCGCGGCGTGGGGGCGTATCACCGCGGCCGCGCAGGGCGACGAGGTGCAGGTGACGGTGGGGAAGGCCGAGCAGACGGGGTCCATCACCGCCGCCGGGGACACGATCGCGTACACGCCGATGGTGGCCGTGAAGGATGCGGGTGAGGCGGAGGCGTGCGTGACGTTGGCCTCCGGGGAGCAGGGCTGTACGGAGTAGTTGGGCAGTCGTGCCGCTGGGGCGGCACGACTGCCCGCAGGCTGAGCCAAAAGAATTCCCGTACGGCAGGAATGGCCACCCGCATCGGGGGCAGGCGGGAACTACCCCCACGGGAGTCCGGCTGTGTCGGTACCCCCACCTGGCGGCCGCTGTTGTCCCCCCTCTCCCGGGCATGGCGGCCGCCTTCTTTTGGGGGCTGTGGGGTGGGCCACAGGGGGCCGGACGTCCGGGATTGCGGATGCGCGATAGCCTGACCGGTGATCTCTCTTGACGCCAAGAGATCGATCATTCGGACCCCCGGGGCAGGGACGCCCCACCGCCAGCTGTCATACGGAGAACGCCATGACCCGCACTCCCGTGAACGTCACCGTCACCGGCGCGGCCGGCCAGATCGGTTACGCCCTGCTCTTCCGCATCGCCTCCGGCCAGCTGCTCGGCGCGGACGTGCCGGTCAAGCTGCGGCTCCTGGAGATCACCCCGGCGCTGAAGGCCGCCGAGGGCACCGCCATGGAGCTGGACGACTGCGCGTTCCCCCTCCTCCAGGGCATCGAGATCACCGACGACCCCAACGTCGCCTTCGACGGCGCCAACGTCGCGCTGCTCGTGGGTGCCCGCCCCCGCACCAAGGGCATGGAGCGCGGTGACCTCCTGGAGGCCAACGGCGGCATCTTCAAGCCGCAGGGCCAGGCCATCAACGCCCACGCCGCGGACGACATCAAGGTCCTGGTCGTCGGCAACCCGGCCAACACCAACGCGCTCATCGCGCAGGCCGCCGCCCCGGACGTACCGGCCGAGCGGTTCACCGCGATGACCCGCCTCGACCACAACCGCGCGCTGACCCAGCTCGCGAAGAAGACGGGCTCGACGGTCGCCGACATCAAGCGGCTGACCATCTGGGGCAACCACTCCGCCACCCAGTACCCGGACATCTTCCACGCCACGGTCGCCGGCAAGAACGCCGCCGAGGTCGTCAACGACGAGAAGTGGCTGGCCGAGGACTTCATCCCGACCGTCGCCAAGCGCGGCGCCGCCATCATCGAGGCCCGCGGCGCGTCCTCCGCGGCCTCCGCCGCCAACGCCGCCATCGACCACGTCCACACCTGGGTCAACGGCACCGCCGACGGCGACTGGGTGTCGATGGGTATTCCGTCCGACGGTTCGTACGGCGTCCCGGAGGGCCTCATCTCCTCCTTCCCGGTCACCACCAAGGACGGCAAGTACGAGATCGTCCAGGGCCTGGACATCAACGAGTTCTCCCGCGCCCGTATCGACGCCTCCGTCAAGGAGCTCGAGGAGGAGCGCGAGGCGGTCCGCGGTCTCGGCCTCATCTGAGCCGACGTTGTCTTTCGATCCCCGGGCCGCGGTGCGCGTGGCCCGGGGATCAGTGCGTTCAGGTCGGGACGACGAGTTCCGCGAGCTTCAGGAACGCGTGTGCGGTCGCGGGGCGCAGCTTGGCCAGGCTCTGGAAGCCGTAGTACCGCAGATTCGTGTCGTACGGGATGTGGGCCACCTGCGACGGGCTGATCCGCAGGCGTTCGGCCAGGTCGGAGGAGGGGGTGGGGCGTCGGCCGTCCATGTCGGTGACGACCACCAGCACGTTGTCGGCGAGGTCGGCGTGCGGGGAGTCGCGCAACCCGGCCAGCATGTTCTCCGCGATCCGGACGTCCCACGGTGAGGGGCCGCAGCACAGCAGCAGCCGGTCCGTCAGATCCAGTACCACCTCGGCGGAGCGGTCCGGCCAGGGCCCGTCCCAGTCGGTGAGCACGAACGCGTAGTAGGGCGCCGTCTGTTCCAGCACCCGCGCGTATTCCTGCGGGTGTGCGGGATTGGGCCCGGACCTGCCTTCGTGGTGCGCGGCCACCTCCAGGCCGGAGTCGAGGCGGACGGTGCGGTGGCGGATGTTCGGGTACGAGGCATCGCCCGGCAGCCGCGCGAGATCGCGCAGCGTGCCCGGGTCGCCGTACTCCAGGAAGCTGTGGAGCGCCCCCGTGGTCGGTGCCCCGTCCAGGGCGAGCGCGGGCTCGCCGCGGACCGCGGCGAGGAGTGAGCCGAGGGTGATCGTCGTGGTGGCGCGTCCGCAGCGTGCGTGGACGGAGAGCAGGGTCAGCCGCACGCCGTGACGCAGGGGCACACGCAGCCGTTGCGCGCGTTCCTCGCTCTCCCGCCGGGCGGAGCCGAAGCGGGGCAGCCGCAGGGGGAGTTCGTCCGGGGTCCAGCTGTTGAGGATCAGCTTCAGGGGCGCCCGCTCCGTGGGAGGGGCCGGGGGTGGGGGCGGCAGTGGGGCGTCCTGCTTGGCCCGCTTCTGGTCGATGTAGCGGGCCAGCACGTCCGCCACCTCGCCCGCCGCCGGGCGCTCGAAGGGATCGTCGTCGAGGCAGCGCAGGACCAGGTGCCGTAGCTGCCCCCAGGTGTCTCCCTGCCACAGGTGCATGCCCTCCGGCAGGCCGGGCAGGTGCACGCCGGCCTTGCTGCTGATCAGTTGCAGCAGCTCGCCCAGCGCGCGCACGCTGTCCGCCTTCGTCGGCACCGGGCCCGTGCCCGCGTAGCGGCCGTCGATGGCGCAGTCCGACAGATCGGCGAGCACCACCGAGCGGCGCAGCACGATCACGCTGTCGGCGCCGAGGTCCGCGGGCACGATGTCGTTGGTGTGGCACACGCTGAGGGCGCTCGCCAGATGCCAGGCGACGAGCAGCCCGGCGAGCACGTCGAAGGGTGCGGTGCCGTCCGCGACGGACCGCTCGACCAGGTCCGCGAGGCGCGGCGGCTGCCGGGCGGGCGCGTCGGCGTCGGCGACCGGAGTCATCGCCAGCCAGGGCGGGTTGTCGTCGAGTCCGGTACTGAGCAGGCTGGGCGCGTACCGTCCGTGCAGCCGCGCCAGCACCTTGGCCTCGACCTCCAGCAACCGGGCGTTCGCGGCGGGCAGATCGGGCCGCGGGGTGCGCAGGACCGCCCATCGGCCGTGCTCGTCGACGGCCCGGTAGGCCACGGTCCGCCGCCCGCGGCGCCGCCCGCGCAGCTCGTACGGGCCGAGGCGGCGCGGGTCGGTGTCGGTGAGCGGGCTCCAGTCGTCGTCGGTGGGTGGCTGCGGGTCGGGCGGTGTCGGTCCGCCGGTCCTCCGTCCCACCGGCACCCCGAACCGCTCCAGCAGCCGTCGCTCCACGCTGGTGAACGGCCGGTGCGAGACGGGGAGTTCGGCGGAGCCGTCCGGGTGGGCGAGCCAGGCCGGGAAGTCGGGGGAGTTGCCCGCCAGTTGCTCCAGGTGGCGGCCGATGCTGCGGCTGGTGCTGAGGAGTTCGGCCTGCGGCACGGCGTCAAGCAGCACCGACTTGGCGTCCTCGCTGAAGTCGAAGACCCGGTGCTTGGCGGGCAGCGGGCCCGGCACCGGTGCCGGATGCGGCCGGACCAGGCCGCCCAGGAACACCTCCGCGAGATGCGAGGTCCGGGCCGGCCACGGCACCGCCGTCTGCACCAGCCGCATCACCGGCACCGACAGTGGTGACACGGCGGCGAGATGGGCGGCGAGCCGGTACGCCTCCGGGGTGGCCGCGTCCCGGAAGTGCTGCGCGCTGTGCAGATCGCCGGCGGCGGTGACGGCGGCGTACGGGCTGGGCCGGGACAGCAGCGGCAGCTCCATGGTCGTGCCCGGCGAGGCGAGCAGCCGCGCCCAGTCGCCGAGCGCGCGGGCGGTGGGCTCCAGGACCGGTACCGGTACGCCCTCGAAGCGGGCGAGGCCGGGCAGGACCGGGTCGGCGATCTGCCAGGAGGTGTTGGCGCCGCCGATGTGCCGGGTCGTGGCCTGCCAGCGCTCGGCGCGGACGCCGGACGCCTCCCACATGTCGGGCGGCAGGGTGTGCAGCAGGGCGACGGGACCGCGGTCGGCCCACGTCCGCAGCAGCTCGTACAGCGCGGGGTGACGCCAGGCCGCGCCCATGCCGTCGCTGACGACGAGGACGAGGGTGCGGCCCGTCGGGTCGTTGACCGTGGTCGTCGGCAGGGGCGTGCTGCGCTGCTCGAACGGCCGGGCGTGCAGCCGGGGTTCGCGAGCGGAGCGGGTGTCCAGGCCGAGGACGCGGGTGGTCGCGAAGGCGCCGAGGCGTTCCAGCAGGACGCGCAGTTCGGCGCCGAGTCGGTGCCACAGCAGCATCGACAGGCCGTCGTCGACGAGGAGTACGAGGTGCAGCCAGCGTTCCTGCACGGGCCGCTGCACCACGTCCGGCAGCCGGGTCTCGGCGAGCTCGGACGCGGTGCGCTCCTCGTCGATCTCCCGCCTGTGCCGGCTGGCGTGCCGGCGGCGCAACGGCCGTAGCGCGCGGCCGAGTTCCAGCTCGTTGCCCAGCGCCTTGCTCTCCGGGACGCGCACCGGCATCGCCGATCGCGGCCGGGGCTCGGGTCGCCGCTCGGGGGGCGGGATCCGCGTCGGCGCGGAGCGGGCCGACGCGTACAGCGAGGGGGCGGTGAGGTCGGGCAGGTCGTCACCCTCCGGACGCGGCGTGGGCGTCGGCGGCGTCTCGGCGTCCGGCTCGGTGGCGGAGGATTCGGGCGGGCCGGGCCGGGGGACGTGCAGATCCCGGGTGAGCGGGGCGACCTCCCCCGCGGGCAGCCGACGGGCCAGCCAGAGCACGTCGAGGACCTGATCGGCGTCCAGATCATGACCGCACGCGCGAAGCACCCGCAACACCTCGCCGAGCCGCTCACCTCCGGCCATGGTCACCGCGCCCTCAGTCCACACGGGGCGGCGCCGGGGCCGGCTTCCTCGGCCACCTCACCGCTCCCCGGAAGGCCCATGGCGGCGTCGAATCCGACCCCCTCGGTACGAGCCTTCTCGCCGGCGCTACGAGGCTGTCCCTCGGCCATCTCACCGCTTCCCGGAGGGCTGATGGCGACGGCGTCGAATCCGACCCCCTCGGTACGAGCCTTCTCGCCGGCGCTACGAGGCTGTCCCCCGGCCATCTCACAGCGCCCCGGTGAGCTGGTGCAGTACCGCGTCGAGCAGGCCCTCCGCGTCGAGGTCGACCCCGCCGGCCCGCAGGAAGACGGCGTTGAGGAGTTGGTCGGTGGCCAGTTCGCGGGGGGCGCGGCGGCGCAGGAATGCCTCCAGGAGGTCGTCGGCCTCGCGCAGCGCTTCCTCGCCGAGGTGCGCGGCGACGATCGCGCGCAGCCGCTCCTCGTCGGGCACGGGCAGGTCGAGGCGGATACAGCGGCGCAGGAACGCGGGCGGGAAGTCGCGCTCGCCGTTGCTGGTGATGACGACGACCGGGAACTCCTCGCACTGGATCCGGCCCTTGTGCACAGCGACCGTGCCCTGGTGGTCGGCGGTCTGCACCTCCACCTCGGTGACGTCCTCGGGCAGCCGGGTCAGCTCGGGTATCTCGAAGACGCCCTCCTCGAAGACCGTCAGCAGATCGTTGGGCAGGTCCACATCGCCCTTGTCCATCTCGTCGATCAGCAGCGCACGCGGCGTGGGACTCGGCACCAGCGCCGTGCCGAGCGGCCCCAGCCGGATGAACGTGCCGATGGACGGCTCGTGTTCGTCCCGGTCACGGCTGAGCGTGGTCTCGCGCAGCCGGCCGATCGCGTCGTACTGGTAGAGCGCCTCCCGCACGGTGGAGCGGCTGTTGATCGGCCAGCGCAGCAGGGCGCCGAGGCTCAGCTCATGAGCGACGGCCCGCGCCAGCGAGGACTTGCCGGTGCCGGCGGGGCCGGTGACCAGCAGCGGGCGACGCAGATGCAGCGCGGCGTTGACGACGTCCGCATGCTTGGGCTCGATCAGATAGGGCAGCTCCGGCCGGCCGCCCGCGCCGGGAGCGAAGCGGCGCCACGGCGGGGCCTGCGGAAGGGCGACGGCACGGGGCACGCCGTCGCCGCGGAAGAGGCGCCAGTCGGCCTCGGCAGCGGGAGTCATGCGCTCTCCTGGGGTTCGGTCAGGTGCAGTCGGGGCACGGTACGGTCGGCGTCGGCCCAGGCGAGGACGGGTCGCCCGGGGTATTCCCGCGGGTGGAGCACGGTGTTGGCGCGGTAGGAGCGGACCTTGTCGGGCAGCTCCCGGGTGGCGGCCTCGGCCAGCCGCTCGACGGCGTGCGAGTCCGTGTCCCGGGCGCGGTCCCACACCACCACCGGTATGCCCATGGCGAGACAGATCTGCACGATGCGGTCCCGGTGTTCCGCGGGCACGTCGACGGAGACGCGGACCGCGTCGAGACGGTCCATCAGCTCGGCGTAGAGGGTCTTCGGGTCGAGGGACGCGCCCGAGACGACGAGGGTTGCTCCGGTGTCCAGCAGCCGCCAGCGGCGCCGCCAGTCGGGCTGGAAGCGCTCGTGCCTGCGCAGCAGATCCGGGCAGTGCACGACCAGCGGATACTCGACCCCGAGCACGCCCGGCACGATCTGGCCGGGGGCCTGCGCCTCCCATTCGTCGACGGGCAGGTTGAGGCTCTTGTCATCCACGAGGACCTCGACGAGCGGGCGTTCGGCGTCCTCGGTGGCCGGGGTGAGGGTCTCCAGGACCTGGATCAGCTCGCGGGCGGCCTCCGGAGCCGTGTACGACACGGAGGTGTCCGTCGAGACCTGGCGCGGGCCGGTGCCCTCGTCGCACCAGATCCGCAGCCGGTGCCGCCCGGGCTCCGCCGCTCTCACCTGCACCAGGACCCGTACCCGCGACCGGCTGCGGACGGCGCGGGCCCACTCCAGGCCGTCCGAGCGCCGTTCGGCGAGCGCGGAGCGGGGGATGCCGAGCCGTTTCGCCACCCCGTCCGACCAGATGCGCAGCCGCGCGCGATGCTCCTGGGCGCAGAGCGCACCGACGTACTCCAGCACCCGCAGCAGTGCGGGGACCCGGGGTTCGCCGTCCTCGGAGCGGCCGTCTCCGGGCAGGGTCTCCAGGTGGTCGATGAGCGCGTCGAGCGTGTCCCCGCCGGGGAACGCGGCGGCCAGCGGCAGTGCGGCGCGCACCGCCTCGGCGAACCGTGCGAGCACGCCCGGGTCCAGGTCGCGCAGCCGGGCGTGCAGGTGGTGGTGCTCCCGCGGGGAGAGCAGCCGCGGCACCCGGGAGAGCTGTCCGGCGGCCAGGATCCGGTCCGCCGCCTCGGGGTGGTTGTTCCGCAGCAGTCCGGACAGCACGGGTAACGCCCGCGGGTGCTGGAGGAGGAACGCCGCGAACTCCTCGACGGTCGGCGGTGTCACATCACCGCCGTGTCCGACGCCGCACTCCGTGGCCAGCCGCCTGGCCACGTCGCCGAGTTCGGACCCGGTGGGCAGCGCGTCGCCGATCGCCTCGGTGAGCAGCCCGAAGGCGGCGTCGTCGGGGCCGGCGGACGCGGGCCCGGTGAGGTCGGGGACGCCCGCGGTGCGCAGTTCGGCCTCGATGCGCTGCCAGGGGATGCCCCAGCTGCGGCGGATCAGATGCTGGGGGTCGGGCGGGACCGGCTGCCCGTTCGTGGCGTCGCGGGGCGGCATGAAGTGGGCGGCGACCAGGCCGACGACCGCCTTCTCGTGCAGGCACCACAGCGGGCCGCCGCTGTAGCCGGGCCCGACGGCCATGCCGGTGGCCTCCCCGTCGAGGTAGGCGATCGGCCCGTCGTCGGTCTTGACCTTCAGGTCGGCGAACGTGGCGTCGTGCCCGCTCGCATGCCAGGCGCGCACCTCCTGCCCGGCCCGCAGCGCGCTCCGGTGGGGCGGCGCCGGGGTGCTGCCGGGCGGTGCGTCGACCCGCAGCACGGCGAGGTCGCCGAGCCATTCGTCGGCGCTGTGGTGCACCGGGCCGCCCTCCTTGGCGCGCGGCGGGATCCAGTGGGCGACGCGCGCGGGGCAGCGCTCGTATCTGCCGTACGGCATCCGGATGGCGACGTGCAGCTCACCCGGGCCCGGTGTGCGCACCTCGAAGGGATGCCGGCCGAGCGCGTCGTTGACGACATGGGCGCAGGTCAGCACGGTGTCCGCGGCGAGCACGAGACCGGCCCCGGCCCATCGGTCCGGGCCACCGACGGACACCGAGTACGGGGCCGGATCGTGGAACGCGGGCAGCGGGGCTCGGAACCACCCCACGCTCACTCCAGGCCCGGAGCCGGCGCGGGGGCCGTGGCTCCCGTCGGGTTCCAGGTGGCCGTCACGGTGAGGTGCGCCTGCCCCTTGGCGCCGACGATGCCGAGCTTGAGATCCTGCCCGACCTGGACCCCGAGGGTCACGCTCAGCTCGGTCGGCGGCTCGGGCGCGGCCCGTACGGCGTCGTGGACTTCCTGCAGCAGCGGCCCGAGCGGCCGGAGCGCCGCCCGCAGTGTGCCCGCCGCCAGCGAAGCCACGGCCCCGCCGCCGGTGGACACCGGCACCGCCCGTCCCATGCCCTCGGGAAGTGCCCCGCCCGGCTCGGGCGGCCCCTCCTGAGAGGCGGCGGGCGCCAGCAGGAACCTGACCGGTGTGCCGTCGTCGAACTGCAACTCCGCTGAGGTGGACATGGTCACATTGTGACCGACAGCGGGGACCATGACAGGAGCACGTGTCATCAACTCCGCTGAGAATCAGGATCGTTGGCGGGAGTTCGTCAGTCCCGTAGCCGCTTCTCGAACCAGTGGTTGGCGTAGACGTGGTCGACGTACGCCGGGATCTCCCGGTATCCGCACGCCCGGTACATCGCCTGCGCCTCCGTGAGCACCGCGTGCGTGTCCAGTCGTACGACGTCGAAGGCGCGGCGTCGGCCCTCCCGCTCCAGGGCATCGAGGATCCGGCGGGCGAGCCCCAGGCGCCGGGCGTCCGGGTGTACCCACACATGCCGGATCTCGCCGACGCCGTCTTCCAGCCGTCGTAGCGCCCCGCACCCCACCGGCCTGTCCTCCTCGTACGCCACGAAGAACGCCCCGGCGTCCCCGGACACCTCCTCGGGCCGTACGAGGTCGGACTTGTCGAACCCTTCCGGGAAGCGGTCGTCGATGTCGGCGGCGTAGGCGTCGAGGCAGGCCCGGGCGTCCTGGGAGGCGCCGTCGACGAGGTCGACGGTGATGGCGGCCAGGCGCAGCAGGCGGCGGGTGGTGGTCATCGCCTCCGTGAGGTCGGCGCGCTGCCGGTCGGTGAGGCCGCCGAGGAGGTGGGCCACGAGGGCGTTGGCCCGGCGCTGCTGTTCCTTCAGCTCCACGTGCCCGGCCGGGGTCAGCTCGACCATCCGCAGCCGGTTGTCGTCGGGGTGCACCGCGATACGGACCATGCCCTGCGCCTCCAGGGCCTTCGCCATCCGGCTCAGGTACCCGGCGTCCAGGCCGAGCCGGCTCCTCAGCTCCCGCAGGGACACCCCGGCCGCGCTCTCGGAGATCTCGAACAGCAGCCGGGCCTCGCCGAGCGGACGGTCCTGGCCCAGGTAGTGGTCGTCGAGCGCGCCGATACGGCGCGTGAAGTAGCGGTTGAACCGGCGGAAGGCCGTCACGTGCTCCGTCGAGACTGGCTCAATACTGACTGGCTCCATACTTCTTTGACTTTAGTCAAAGGATGCGGGCGCGTCCACCGCGAACCGGTGACCGCGTCGGCCTCTCGACATTCCGGTTCCCCTGGTCCCACCTGCCCCTCTATGCTGATGGTTCGTCAATAACACTGCGAGTAAAGGCGTTTACACGCATCGGGGGAGCAGCGTGAGCACCGCACACGTGCCTCAGCAACCGCAGCCGACACCGGCCGGCGCACCACCATCGGCACCCGCACCGCCCCACCCGCCCACACCGCCGCACGCCAGCGAGGCGACCCGGCTGCTGTGCGCGGGCGCCTATCTGGATTCCGGTTACCGGGACCGGGTCATCGAGCAGCTGCACCTCCACGAGCAGCGGATCGTGGCCCCGTCGCTCGGCTTCGACGCGGCCCGGGTGCTCGCCCACGCCCTGCGCGCCCGGCGCCAGGAACTGCTGTGGGCCGGGCTGATCGTCGGCCTGTGGGTGGTGGGGCTGCCGCTGACCGGCGGACTGCTGGCCGGGTTCCTCGTCCCCAGCCTGCTGCTCGCGGTCGCCTCCTGGCTCCGCGGCAAGGACGCGCAGCCGCCGCTGTACCGACGGCTGCCCGCCTTCATGTTCCGCTGGTGGGGCCGCGTCCTCTTCGCGATGTTCCTGATCATCACCCTGGTCGCGGCGTTCGGCGGCGGGGACGACGAGTCGTCCTCCTACTACGGCTCCTCCTACGACGACGTGTACTACTCCAGCGACTCCTCCGGCTGGACCGACCTGCTGGCCCCGGACTTCTCCGACGCCGGCGGCATCCTGGAGCCCTGGCAGGCCTGGCTCACGCTCGGCTTGTTCGCGCTGATCGCGCTGTGCGTGGCCGGTCAGCGCGGCCAGTTCGCCAAGGTGCTGGCCGCCGAGCTGTCCCCGCAGCGCTTCCCGGACGCGGCCGGCGACCCCGCCGAGCCTGCCGAGGGGCAGCGCTTCCAGCGGCTCAAGGAGCGCATCCGTGTCGAACAGCACGCGCCGCTGATCATGTACCACGAGAAGCGGCCGTTCTGCGGGGCCGGACTCGCCTACCAGACGTGGGTGCTCGCCGTCGAACTGCGCCCTGACGCCACGAAGGGCGAGCAACTGCCGCTCAGCAACCGCACCGTCCTGGAGAAGATCCGCCCACTGCTCGAACAGCTGCGGCTGCCCTCCGAGTTCGCCGGCCACACGGTCCGCGACCGGCTGCGCTGGCTGGAGATCGACGAGTGCGTGTTCCTGCCGGCCGAGGGGCTCGGGCGGCGCGAGGACGCGCCGTACAACGTGCCCGCCTTCGAGGAGCACCGGGCGCGGGCCGTCGAGGAAGGGGCCGAGAAGCGGCGGCACTTCCTGCGCATCCGGGTCGGCGGCTGGGAGGAGGAGCTGGTCGTCACGGTCTTCGTGCGCATCCACACCCAGGGCCGCATGCTCATGCTGGAGATCGCCCCGCATGTGCTGCTGCCGGTGCGCGCGGACTTCAAGGACGCCGACCGCACGGCGCACACCTTCCGGCACAACAACGCGCTCGGCAAGGCGGCATGGGCGGTGGCCCGGGTACCCGGTTCCGCGGCCCGCTCGCTGGCGACGCTGGGCAGGGGCCTGGTGTACGCGTGGAAGCTGCTCACCGGCGGACACTCGGGCGCGCTGCCCGACGGTCCGGCCCTGTCGGTGCGCGAGCTGGGCCAGGCGTCCGAGGGCTCGCTCTTCCAGGAGATGGACGTCTCCCGCTACCTCAAGAGCGTGCAGGACCGTGTCGCCCACGGCGTGCTGACCGCGCTGGCTGAATCCGGTTACCAGACCGGGGAGTTCGTCCAGAAGATCGTGAACATCAGCAATGGGGGCGTGAACATCGAGGGCGGCTTCCATGGGGGCACGTTCGCTGTGGGCGACAACGCCAGGGCGTCGTCCTCCACGTTCACTTCTTCCTCTCCCTCCCCTTTCTCCTCTCCTTCCTCTTCTTCCTCTACGACAACCGGCGGCGTCGCGCCGCAGAAGGGCACCGGCAGCGATGGCAACGGATGAGCCGAGCGTCAACATCAGTGGCGGGGTCCACGGCGGCACCTTCGCCATCGGCAATCAGGCGCACGCCGAGAGCCACCACCACGCTGCGGCCGCGCCCCGTGACCAGGCCGCCGAGGAACTGCTGAAGGCCGTGCGGGAACTGCGTGCCGACCTCACCCGGGTGCGCGCGAGCGACGAGACGGCCGCACTGGCCGCCGCGCTCGCCGAGACGGAGGAGGAGATCGTCACCACCGGCCAGGCCGGTCCGACCCGCCTCGAACGCCTGCGGCAGCTGCTCAACGACTCCCAGGCACTGGTCGGTCTCATCGCCTCCGCCGGGGCCGTGGCCGGTCTGCTGGGGATGGGGTGAAGGGGACGCCATGAGCGGGGGAGCGCGGTACTGGAACGAGGAGACGCAGCGCTGGGAGGACGGCGACGGCAGCGGTACCCCGGCGACACCCGTTACGCCTCCACCGGCTCGCCCGGGGTTCGCGCCGGAGTGGCCGCCGTTGGGCCCGGCATCCGCTGGACCCCCCTCCGGCTCGCCGCCCGCCCCGCCGGTCTCCACCCCCGATGCCCCGTCCGCCCCGCCACCCCTACCCCCGGTCGGCTGGCCCGCAGCAGGTGAGGGGAGTGCCTGGCACGGGCAGGGGGCCGCCGAGGGTGCGGCGGGGGCGTGGTCCGTGCCCGAGCACGTGGGCGAAGGCGCGGGAGCGGTGCCGTCGGGTGAGTGGCCGGGTGGGGCGACGGTCACGTCCTGGCCCGCCGTCGACCCTCAGCCCGCCCCGCCCGCTCCCGCCGGCGGGATGAGCCGTCGGCTCGTGTGGTCCGTGGTGGTGGGGGCTGCCGTCGTCGGGGTCGCCGTAAGCCTTGTGCTGACGTTGGTGGTCGGGGGTGGGGACGAGAGGGACGCGCCGTCGGCTGCCACGAGCCCGTCCGCGGAGGCGGAGGCGGAGGCCGGTGGGTCGCAGCCGAGCGATCCGTACGCGTCGTCGCCGGAGCCGTCGTTCACCGAGGAGACGGCGTCGCCGTCCCCCTCGGTCCCTGAACTCCCCGTCGGGTACGAGCTGTACGAGGACGAGGAGGGCTTCCGGATAGCGAGGCCCGCCGGGTGGACGCGCAGCTCGGTGGACTCGCAGTACGGCATGGCGGTCGTCAACTACCGCAGTGCGGACGGCGAACGCCGGCTGCAGGTGTACCAGGTGGCGGAGGGGTCACCGGAGGAGTCCTTCGAGCTGTTCCTGTCCGACGAGACCCCGAAGGCGCCCGGCTTCAAGGAACTGGACCTCCAGACCCTCGACGACGGCGAGTTCACGGGCTCCCGGCTGGAGTATCTGGCCGACTCCATCAGGGGCGAGCCCGATGTCGGCCCCTGGCACGTCTACGACGAGCGTTTCGTCGCCGAGGACGGCAACATCTACGCGATCGCCGCGTACGGCCTCGACTCGGACGGCCGCGAGGACGAACTCCAGCTCCTGACCACCGCGTTGGAAGGGTTCTGCCCGCCCTACGCCTGTGAAGCGGCGTCGATCGACTGAGGCGACCGAGAGGACTGAAGGGACCGAGTCACAAGCTCTGCAGCTCCTCCTGGAGCTTGCCGATGTCGACCGTCTCGTCCGGTGACGGTGTCTTCGACGGGACCGGCTTGCCGTAGTCCGTGAAGGCCAGGGTCGTGTCCGCACCGTCGCCCTGCTGTGTGGCCTCGACCAGTCGGTGCGGGGAGTCGGCGGTGACGTAGAGGGTGGCCCGCATGCCGTCCTCCTCGCCCTGGAGCGGGATCACCTTGGTGCCGTCGCGGGTCGTCTCCTCGCCCTTCGTCAGGGAGACGGCGTCGGCCGTGGAGCCGGAATCCGTGCCGATGTCCTTCTGGAAGTTGTTCAGGTCGCAGGTGCCGGCCATGCCCTTGAGCAGGGCGTCGTCGGTGGAGCCGTGGATGTAGCGGTTCTTGAAGAGTTCGGCGACCGCGTCGCCCTGGCTGCCGGGCACCTGCGCCTTCCAGAACGCGGTGTCGGGCTTCATCCACACCTCGTCGCCCTGCTTGACGATCTCGACACTGCCGCCGCCCTTGCCCATCCGCATCGTGCCGACGCAGTTGCCCTCGCGGTCGAGGGACAGGTCCATCGAGGTCGGCTGCGTCTTGCTGGCGCTCGCCTCCTTGCCGCGGTCCGTCAGTTTCAGATGGACGGACTTCGCGTCGAGGAGGTTGTCCTTCGCCTGCTCGGCGAGTTGCTGTGCGGTGAGGTCGTCGCCGTCCGACGCCACGGCCGTCGAAGCCACGGCGGGGGAGAGGACCAGGGCCGCGCTCGCCGCCACGCAGGTCAGCGTCCTCCTGGCCATGGCGTCACCTCCGGGTCCGCTACCACCCCAGGCTACGTTTCGCCCTATTTGCCCGCATGTTCAGTGACGCGGCCCACTTTCGGCCACGAATTGCGCATGCATCAGCGGGGCCGGGGGCATGCGCTCACGGTCCCCGAGGGTGACACGTATGTGACTCAGGGGCACTGAACAGGAACGGAAGGCTATACCGATCATGGCAAGGCAGCAGGCGCAACGGACGATCCATGTCGACGGCCAGTGGCTGGAAGCGGTCTCCGGTGCCACCCGAGAGATCCTCGACCCGGCAGACGCTCTGCCCTTCGCCGTGGTCGCGGAGGGTGACGAGAAGGACACCGATCTGGCGGTCGCCGCGGCCCGCCGCGCCTTCGACGAGGGCGACTGGCCGAACACCCCCGTCGCCGAGCGCGCCGCGCTGCTGCGCCGCGTCGCCGACCTCCTCGTCCGCGACCGCGAGCCGCTCGGGCTCCTGGAGAGCCGTGACGCGGGCAAGACCGTCGAAGAGGGCCGGATCGACATCGACTGCGTCGCCGACGCCTTCCGCTACTTCGCCGAGCTGGTGGCGGCGGAGGGCGCGGGCCGGGTGGTCGACGCGGGCTCGCCCGACATCCACAGCGTCGTGGTGCACGAGCCGGTCGGCGTCTGCGCGCTGATCACGCCCTGGAACTACCCCCTGCTGCAGGCCAGCTGGAAGATCGCCCCGGCACTCGCGGCCGGCAACACCTTCGTGATCAAGCCGAGCGAGATCACGCCGCTGACGACGATCGCCGTGATCGACCTGCTCGCGGAGGCCGGTCTGCCCGCCGGAGTCGCGAACATCGTCACCGGACCCGGCCATTCGGTCGGCGCGCGCCTCGCCGAGCACCCCGACGTCGACCTCGTCTCCTTCACCGGAGGCCTGATCAGCGGCACGAAGGTCGCCCAGGCCGCCGCCGTGACCGTCAAGAAGGTCGCCCTCGAACTCGGCGGCAAGAACCCCAACGTCGTCTTCGCCGACGCCTGCGCCACCGACGAGGACTTCGACACGGCCGTCGACCAGGCCCTCAACGCGGCGTTCATCCACAGCGGTCAGGTGTGCTCCGCGGGCGCCCGGCTCATCGTCGAGGAGTCGGTCCGCGAGCGCTTCGTCGCCGAACTCGCCCGCCGGGCCTCGAAGATCCGCCTCGGCCGCGGCACCGAGGACGGCGTGGAGTGCGGCCCGCTGGTCTCCGAGCAGCAGCGCGCGAAGACCGAGTCGTACGTCGCCTCCGCGCTGGAAGAGGGCGCGGTGCTGCGCTCCGGCGGCAAGCGCCCCGAGCCGAGCGCGGAACGCCCGGCCGCCGGCTACTTCTACGAGCCGACGGTGCTCGACCAGTGCCACCGCGAGATGAAGGTCGTACGCGAAGAGGTCTTCGGGCCGGTCCTCACCGTCGAGACGTTCCGCACGGAGGACGAGGCGGTCGCCCTCGCCAACGACACCGAGTACGGGCTCGCGGGTGCCGTCTGGACCACCGACGCGGGACGGGCCCGCCGGGTCGCCGCGCGGCTGCGGCACGGCACGGTCTGGATCAACGACTTCCACCCCTACCTGCCGCAGGCGGAGTGGGGCGGGTTCGGCAAGAGCGGGGTGGGGCGAGAGCTCGGTCCGGCCGGACTTGCGGAGTACCGCGAGAGCAAGCATGTGTACCAGAACCTGGCGCCGAAGCCGGTGCGTTGGTTCGCCGGATGACACGACTGTGAGTGCCGCGATGTGTCGTCGGTCGACCGCGGCGCCGTCGTGGCTGGTCGCGCAGTTCCCCGCGCCCCTGTGGGGCGCGTCCAGTCACGCCCCTTGATCCCTTTTGGAGTAGCTGTCCCATGTCCGAAAACCCCCACCTCTACGACTACGTCGTCATCGGCGGCGGCACCGCGGGCTCCGTCATCGCGTCCCGCCTCACCGAGAATCCGGATGTCACCGTCGCTGTCATCGAGGGCGGCCCGAGCGATGTCGGACGGGACGACGTGCTGACGCTGCGTCGTTGGATGGGTCTGCTCGGTGGTGAGCTGGACTATGACTACCCGACCACCGAGCAGCCCCGCGGCAACTCGCACATCCGGCACAGCCGCGCCCGGGTTCTCGGGGGGTGTTCGAGCCACAACACGCTCATCGCCTTCAAGCCGCTGCCGTCCGACTGGGACGAGTGGGAGGCGGCCGGTGCCCAGGGGTGGGGTGCGGTGCCGATGGAGGCGTACTACGCGCGGCTGCTGAACAACATCGTCCCGGTCGACGAGAAGGACCGGAACGCCATCGCGCGCGACTTCGTCGACGCCGCCCAGGCCGCACTCGGCGTTCCGCGCGTCGAGGGCTTCAACAAGAAGCCGTTCACCGAGGGCGTCGGCTTCTTCGACCTCGCCTACCACCCGGAGAACAACAAGCGGTCGAGCGCGTCGGTGGCGTACCTCCACCCCGTGATGGACGAGCGCCCGAACCTGACGATCCTGCTGGAGACGTGGGCGCACCGGCTGGAGCTGAACGGCACGCGGGCGGAAGGCGTGCACGTACGGGACAAGGACGGCGCGGAGTTCGTCGTACGAGCCCGCAACGAGGTCCTGCTCTGCGCCGGCGCCGTGGACTCGCCGCGCCTGCTGCTCCACTCGGGCATCGGGCCCCGCAAGGACCTGGAAGCCCTCGGTATCCCGGTCGTCCACGATCTGCCCGGCGTCGGTGAGAACCTGCTCGACCACCCCGAGTCGGTGATCGTCTGGGAGACCGACGGCCCCATCCCGGAGAACTCCGCGATGGACTCCGACGCGGGCCTGTTCGTGCGCCGCGACCCCGAACACGCGGGCCCGGACCTGATGTTCCACTTCTACCAGATCCCCTTCACGGACAACCCGGAGCGACTGGGCTACGAGCGCCCGGAGTTCGGCGTCTCGATGACCCCGAACATCCCCAAGCCGAAGTCCCGTGGCCGCCTGTACCTGACCAGCCCCGACCCCGCCGTGAAGCCCGCCCTCGACTTCCGCTACTTCACGGACGAGGACGACTACGACGGTCAGACCCTGGTCGACGGCATCCGCATCGCCCGCGAGATCGCCAAGACCGAGCCCCTCGCGGGCTGGCTCAAGCGTGAGGTGTGCCCGGGCCCGGAGATCCTCGGCGACGCGGAACTCAGCGAGTACGCCCGTAAGGTCGCGCACACCGTGTACCACCCGGCGGGCACCTGCCGTATGGGCGCGGAGACGGACGAACAGGCCGTCGTGGACCCGCAGTTGAGGATCCGTGGCCTGGACGGCATCCGGATCGCCGACGCGTCCGTGTTCCCGACGATGCCCGCCGTGAACCCGATGATCGGGGTGCTCATGGTCGGGGAGAAGGCCGTCGACCTGATCGGTGGTGGTGCGTGATGAGTACGACCCCGAACACGCCCGTCTTCTCCGTCCAGGGCCTGTGGAAGGTCTTCGGCCCGAAAGCGGACCGCGTCCCCGCCGACCCGGAACTGGCGGCCCTCGAACCCGCCGACCTCCGCGCCCGCACCGGCTGCACGGCCGCCGTCCGTGACGTCTCCTTCGACGTCCGCAAGGGCGAGGTCTTCGTCGTCATGGGCCTGTCCGGCTCCGGCAAGTCCACCCTGGTCCGCTGTCTGACCCGCCTCATCGAGCCGACGTCCGGCACGATAGCCATCGACGGCGAGGACGTCCGCGCGATGGACAAACCCCGCCTCCGCGAACTCCGCCGCCACCGCGCCGCGATGGTCTTCCAGCACTTCGGCCTCCTCCCGCACCGCACCGTCCTCGACAACGTCGCCTACGGCCTGGAGATCCAGGGCGTGGGCAAGGCGGAACGCCGCGCGCGGGCGGCTGAGGTGGTGGCCAAGGTCGGCCTGGAGGGCATGGAGCAGCGCAAGCCGAGCCAGCTGTCGGGCGGCCAGCGTCAGCGCGTGGGCCTGGCCCGGGCGCTGGCGGTAGACCCTGAAGTCCTCCTCTTCGACGAGCCGTTCAGCGCGCTCGACCCCCTCATCCGCCGCGACATGCAGGAGGAGGTGATCCGCCTCCACCGCGAGGAGGGCCGCACGATGGTCTTCATCACCCATGACCTCAGCGAGGCACTGAAGCTGGGCGACCGCATCGCCCTCATGCGCGACGGCCGCGTGGTGCAGCTGGGCACACCGGAGGAGATCGTGGGCTCTCCGGCCGACGAGTACGTGCGGGAGTTCGTACGGGATGTGCCGCGGGAACAGGTGATGACGGTGCGGACGGCGATGCGGGCCGGGGAGTGCGGGGGTCCGGATCACCCAGGCGCCATAGCCGCCGACGCCGTGGTCGCCGAAGCGATCAAGGTGGTCGCCGACCTCGGCACACCCGCTTGCGTAGTGGATGACGGCCGTTGTCGGGGCACCGTGGACGCGGACGCCCTGCTCGGCGTGGTAGCCGGCGCAGCCGCCGCCGCTGCGGGCAGTCGTGCCGCTGGGGCGGCACCCGGCCCACAGAAAGCGGCACCCGCCCAGCGCGGCCAAGCGTCCCAACCTGACGCCAGCCCTCACGCGGAGTCCGTCTGATGGCAACGATCACCGCACCGACCTCTCGCACGGCACTACCCGGCGTCCTCAAGCACCAGGCGGCGGCCAAGCTCACCCTCCTCACCCTCGCCGCAGCGATCCTCGTCCCCCTCGCCAACGCCCGCTGGGCCGGCGGCGCCTGGCCCGACGCGCTCACCGTCGACGTATCCGCGCCCCTCACCAAGACCAGCGACTGGATCATCGACAACCGGGACAGCCACCCCCTGTTCCTCTACTTCTTCGGCCACGTCAGCAACGCCGTCGTCGTCTCCGTACGCGCCGTCTACCTCCTCCTGCTGGCCGCCGGCTGGGCAGGCGTCACCGCGTTCGGCGCACTGATCGCCTGGCGAGTGGCCGGCGTGCGCCTGGCCCTCGGCACGGCCGCCGCGTTCCTCACCTGCGGCCTGCTCGGCATGTGGATCCCGACGATGCAGACCCTCGCCCTCATGGTCGTGGCGGTCCTCGCGTCGGTCGTGGTCGGCGCGCTGCTCGGTCTCGCCGCGGGCCTGTCTCCTCGTACGGACCGCGCCCTGCGCCCGGTCCTGGACACGATGCAGGTGCTGCCCGCCTTCGCGTACCTCCTCCCCGTCGTCCTGGTCTTCGGCATCGGCGTCCCGGCGGCCGTCCTCGCCACCGTCGTCTACGCCGCCCCGCCGATGGCCCGTCTCACCGCGCTCGGCCTGCGCGGCGCCGACAAGGAGGTGCTGGAGGCGGTCGAGTCGCTCGGCACCACCGCACGCCAGCGCCTGCTGACCGCCCGTATCCCGCTGGCCCGCAGGGAACTCCTCCTCGGCCTCAACCAGACGATCATGATGGCGCTGTCGATGGCGGTCATCGCGTCGGTGATCGGCGGCGGCGGTCTAGGTGACCGCGTCTACCAGGCGCTGGCCTCGGTCGACGTGGGCGTCGCGCTCGCGGCCGGGATTCCGATCGTGCTGCTCGCGGTCGTGCTGGACCGCGTGACCGGGGCGGCAGGCGAGCAGCGGGGCGGGGACGGCCCTGAGACCCGTAAGACGCTGTGGGCGTACGGGGCCGGCGCCGCCCTCGTCATCGCCCTCGCCGCCCGGTTCGCGGGCCGTGCCGACTGGCCGGACGCCTGGACGGTCGCCATCGCCGAACCGGTCAACCGGGCCGTCGACTGGATGACCGCGCACCTCTACTCCGGCGTCCCCGTCATCGGCGGCACCGCCGACTGGGCGGCGCACTTCACCACCTGGGTCCTGGACCCGGTCCGGGACGGACTGCAGTGGCTGCCGTGGTGGTCGGTGCTGCTCATCGTCGCCGCCCTGGCCTGGCTGATCGGCACCTGGCGCACCGCGCTGACCGCCGTACTCGCCATGGCCGCGATCGGCGTACTCGGTGTCTGGGACTCCTCGCTCGACACTCTCTCCCAGGTCCTCGCGGCGGTGGCCGTCACCCTCGTCCTCGGCTTCGCGACCGGCATCGCGGCGGCCCGCAGCGACCGCGTCGAGCGGCTGCTCCGTCCCGTCCTGGACGTCTTCCAGACGATGCCGCAGTTCGTGTACCTGATCCCGGTCGTCGCGCTGTTCGGCGTGGGCCGTGCCCCGGCCGTCGCCGCGGCCGTCGTCTACGCGCTTCCGGCCGTCGTCCGCATCACCGCGCAGGGCCTGCGCCAGGTCGACCCGGCCGCGCTGGAGTCCTCGAGTTCGCTCGGCGCGACGACCTGGCAGCAGCTGCGCCAGGTCCAACTCCCCCTCGCCCGCCCGGCATTGCTGCTCGCGCTCAACCAGGGCGTGGTCCTCGTCCTCGCTGTCGTCATCATCGGCGGCCTGGTCGGCGGCGGAGCCCTCGGCTACGACGTCGTGTTCGGGCTCGCGCAGGGCGACCTGGCGACCGGCCTGGTCGCGGGCGCCGCGATCGTGTGCCTCGGCCTGATGCTCGACCGGGTGACCCAGCCGACCGAACGCCGCGCGAAGAAGGGAGCGTGACATGCGACTTCGTACGACAACAGCGGTGGCCGGCGTGTCGGCACTCCTGCTGCTGACCGGCTGCGGCGCCGCCGACATGACCAAGCAGGCCTCGCCCTTCGCGGGCGCGCAGGGTGCCAAGACCGTCACCCTGTCCGTGCAGTCCTGGGTCGGCGCGCAGGCCAACGTCGCCGTCGCCCAGTACCTGCTCGAACACGAACTGGGCTACCGCGTCGACACCGTCCAGATCGACGAGGTGCCCGCCTGGGACGCGCTCAGCCAGGGCCGCGTCGACGCGCTCCTGGAGGACTGGGGCCACCCGGAGGAGGAGCAGCGCTACGTCGCCGACAAGAAGACGATCGTGAACGGCGGCGGACTCGGCGTCACCGGGCACATCGGCTGGTACGTCCCGACGTACTTCGCCAAGCAGCACCCCGACGTCACGGACTGGAAGAACCTCAACAAGTACGCCTCCCAGCTGCGCACCGCCGAGAGCGGCGGCAAGGGCCAGCTGATGGACGGCTCCCCGTCCTACGTCACCAACGACAAGGCGCTGGTCAAGAATCTGAAGCTGAACTACCAGGTGGTCTTCGCCGGTTCGGAGGCCGCGCAGATCACCCAGATCAAGCAGTTCGCCAAGGAGAAGAAGCCCTTCCTCACCTACTGGTACGCCCCCCAGTGGCTCTTCAAGAAGGTCCCCATGACCGAGGTGAAGCTCCCGGCGTACAAGGAGGGCTGTGACGCCGACCCGGAGAAGGTCGCCTGCGCCTATCCGCACACCCCGCTGCAGAAGTACCTCAACGCCGACTTCGCGAAGAACGGCGGTGAGGCGGCCCGGTTCCTGAAGAACTTCAAGTGGACCACCGAGGACCAGAACGAGGTCTCCCTGATGATCGCCGACCAGAAGCTCAGCCCGGAGGAGGCGGCGAAGAAGTGGGTGGACAGCCACGAGTCGACGTGGCGCGCGTGGCTGTCCCGGTAATTAATGCCCCGGGCGCCCTTGCGGAGGGCGCCCGGTGTCCTCACCCGTGGTCTCCCGGCGTGTAGTGCCCCGGCACCATCCGGCAGGTCACGCCGAACCGGTTCCAGGCGTTGATCACCGTGATCGCGGCGATCAGCTGCGCCAGCTCGGCCTCCTCGAACTGCTTCGCGGCCGTCTCGTAGACCTCGTCCGGCACGAAGCCGTCGGTCAGGACGGTCACGGCGTCCGTCAGCTCCAGCGCCGCCAGCTCCTTCTCCGTGTAGAAGTGCCGGGACTCCTCCCAGGCGCCCAGCTGGATGATCCGCTCGACGCTCTCGCCCGCGGCCAGCGCGTCCTTGCTGTGCATGTCGAGGCAGAGCGCGCAGCGGTTGAGCTGCGAGGCGCGCACCTTCACCAGCTCCAGGAGCCCCGGGTCGAGGCCCTTCCGGGAGGCCGCGTCGAGCCGGACCATCGCCTTGTAGACCTCGGGGGCGTGCTCGGCCCAGGCCAGCCGGGGGGTGTGCTCGGGGGCGTACTGAACGGTTTCGTGTGTGGTCATGCCCTCGACCCTAGGAGCGAAGCAGCCCAGGAGTATGGTCCATTTCCATGGCGGAATCCTGGGCCACTCTGGGCGTCGACCTGCATCTGGAACCGACCGGCTCCGGCCTGCGCCGGGGCCTGACCGACGCCCTACGGGAAGCGGTCCGCACCGGCCGCCTCGCCCCCGGCACCCGGCTGCCCTCCTCCCGCACCCTCGCCGCCGACCTGGGCATCGCCCGCAACACGGTCGCCGACGCCTACGCCGACCTCGTCGCGGAGGGCTGGCTCACCGCCCGCCAGGGTTCGGGCACGCGCGTCGGCATGGGGGCACCTCCCACGCCTTTCGGGCAGTGGGGGAGTACGGTCGTCCCGCCGGCCGACCCGTCCCTCTCCCGCCGGGAGCAGCACCGTCCGACGTACGATCTCCGCCCCGGCACCCCCGACCTCGCCTCCTTCCCCCGCGCCGAATGGCTCAAGGCCGCCCGCCGCGCCTTCACCGCCGCCCCGAACGACGCCCTCGGCTACGGCGACCCCCGCGGCAGTGTCGAACTGCGCACCGCACTCGCCGGCTACCTCGCCCGAGCCCGCGGCGTGCGCACCGACCCCGAGCGGATCCTGATCTGCTCCGGCTTCGCCCACGCCCTGGGGCTCCTCAGTGCGATCCTGCGGTCGCGCGGCACACGGACGGCCGCCGTGGAGTCGTACGGCCTTCCCCCGCACTGGAACCTGCTCACGGCCGCCGGCCTGCGCACCCGCCCCCTGCCCTTCGACGAACTCGGCACCGATCCGGGCGGGTTGGGCGGCGTCGGTGCCGTACTCCTCACCCCCGCCCACCAGTTCCCCATGGGCGTGCCCCTGCACCGCGACCGACGGACGGCCGTGGTGGACTGGGCGCGGCGCACCTGCGGCCTGGTGCTGGAGGACGACTACGATGGCGAGTTCCGCTACGACCGCCAGCCCGTCGGCGCCCTCCAGGATCTCGACCCGGACCGCGTCGTCTACCTCGGCACGGCCAGCAAGTCCCTCGCCCCCGCGCTACGCCTGGCGTGGATGGTCCTGCCGCCCGGGCTGACGGACGAGGCGGTCGCGGCGAAGGGCGGCCACGACACCTGCGGGGTGCTGGACCAGCTGACGCTGGCCGAGTTCATCACGTCCGGGGCCTACGACCGCCACGTCCGCGCCGCCCGGCTGCGCTACCGGCGCCGCCGGGACGCCCTGGTCGCGGCCCTGGCGTCGCGGGCGCCGGAGGTGCGGGTCACCGGCATCGCGGCCGGCCTGCACGCCGTCCTGCGCCTGCCGCCCGGCACCGAGAAGTCGGTGCTCCAGGCCGCCACCTGGCAGGGCCTCGCCCTGCACGGACTGACCTACTTCCGCCACCAGGAGGCCGTGGCCGAGCCCTTGGACGCCCTGGCCGTGGGCTACGGCACACCGCCGGACCACGCGTGGGCGGGGGCGCTGGACGCGCTGTGCAGGGTGCTGCCGTAGGACGGGCCCCGTGTCGGCCGACGATCCGCGCGGAACGTCAGGGTGCCCCTCACGCCCCGGACCTCCGGGAAGGACTCGGGACATTCCCGGGACCGGCCGGCTCAGGCGCCTCCTCCGTCACCTCCCCGAACCGCGCCAGCGCCAACGCCCCCGCCACAGCCACCAGGAACCCCAGCACGGCGAGCCACGCCAGCCCTTCCCGCGTACGGTCGCCCAGCCACACCACACCCACCAGCGCGGGCCCGACGGTCTCCCCGATCACCATCCCGGCGGTGGCGGTGGTCACCGACCCGCGCTGCAGGGCCGAGGTCAGCGACAGGAACGCGGCCCCGCCACCCAGCAGCAGCGCGTACGGCGCCGGATTCGCGAGGAGGTCCGAGGGCGCGAGCGAGTCGATCAGCCGCACCGCCACCTCGACCACCCCGAATCCGAACCCGGCGCCCAGACCGAGCAGCAGCGCACGCCCCCGCTCCGGCAGCCGCCTGCCGCCCAGCCCGAGCAGCAGCACCGCCACGGCCACAGCGAGCATCGCGTACTCCAACGCCGCCGGCCCGCTCCGGTCGCCCTCCGTCCCCGACGCCACCCCCAGCATCGCGAGTCCGGCACACACGACCCCCACCGCGCCCCACTCGCTCCCGGTGAGCCGTACCCGCAGCAGCCGCGCCGCGACCACCGCCGTCACGGCGAGGCTGGAGGCCAGCGCCGCGCCGACCGCGTAGATCGGCACCGACCGCAGCGCCGCGACCTGGAACAAGAACCCCAGCCCGTCGAGCGCCAGTCCGGCCAGATACCGCCACTGCCGGACCGCCCGCAGGAACAGCGCGGCCTCCCCGCCCCGGCCGGTGTCCGCCGTCCGGGTCGCCATCGCCTGCAACACCGTCGCCGTACCGAAGCAGACCGCGGCACCAAGGGCGCACACCATTCCAAAGAGCACAAAGTGACTGTAGGGGAGGGGGCGAGGGGCGGCCCGACTGCGGGGCCTCTCTTACCGATCTCTAAGCTGTCCGCCGAAGATCCACACCAACGGGGAGACATGAACATGGCGGACACACGCCGGCAACTGCGCTCGGGCACGGTCGTACTGGGCGGCATGGGACTGCTCGCCGCGGCCCTGACCTCCTGCTCCTCCGACCCAGACAAGCGCTGCGTGGACCGCGACAGCTACCGGCTCGGCAAGGGCTACAACGTCGTCGCCGACAAGAACTGCAAGTCGGCCACGACCGTCGACGGCGCCTACTACTACGGCGGCAAGAAGAAGGGCGACTGGGTCAAGGGCGGTTCCTTCACCAAGTCCGGCAAGGGATCCGGCAGTTCGTCGGGCAGTGGCGGGAGCAGCGGAGTCGACCGGGGCGGCTTCGGCAGCGACAAGGGCAGCTCCGGCGGCTGAACGGGAACGTACCGACACCCATGGAACGCCGCACCATCGAGCCCCGTCCCGGCTGGCAGCAGACCGTCGAGGAACAGGGCCTCATCTATCCCCTCACCCGCCACCCCGACAACTCCCTGCGCCCCTACTGGGACGAGAGCGCCTACTACGTCTTCTCCCTCCCGGAAGTGGAGGCGCTGGAGGAGGTCGTCGAGGAACTGCACGGCATGTGCCTGGCAGCGGCCGAGCACATCGTGCGCGAGGACCGCTTCGCCGACCTCGGCATCACCGACCCACGCATTGTCGAGGCGGTCACCGAGGCGTGGCACCGCCGCACCGAACTCCCTTCCGTCTACGGCCGTTTCGACCTCCGCTACGACGGCACGGGCCCGGCGAAGCTCCTCGAGTACAACGCCGACACCCCCACCTCCCTGGTGGAGGCGGCCTCGCCCCAGTGGTTCTGGATGGAGGAACGCTTCCCGGGCGCCGACCAGTGGAACTCCCTCCACGAACGCCTCATCGACGCCTGGAAACAGCAGTCCGCGCTGCTCCCGCCCGGCAGCCCGCTCTACTTCGCGCACTCCTCGGCCGACGAACTCGGCGAGGACCTGATGACGGTCGCCTATCTGAAGGAGACGGCGGAACAGGCGGGTCTGGACACCGCCTGGATCTCCATGGAGGAGATCGGCTGGGACCGCCTCTCCGGCCGCTTCGTCGACCACCAACTCCGCTTCATCCGCAGCTGCTTCAAGCTCTATCCCTGGGAATGGCTCACCACCGACCGCTTCGCCGGCCATGTCCTCGACACCCTCGACAACGGCGGCGGCACCGGCAGCACCCTGTGGATCGAACCGGCCTGGAAGATGCTCCTCAGCAACAAGGCCCTGCTGGCCATCCTCTGGGAGCTCCATCCGGGCCACCCCAACCTGCTCCCCGCCTACCTCGACGGCCCCCGCGACCTGGCCACGACCACGGGGTACGTCGCCAAGCCACTGCTGGGCCGGGAGGGCGCGGGCGTGACGATTCACGAGCCGAGCCCCTCGGACACCGGCGCCGATCCCGCCGTACGCGAAGAGCCCTGCTGCTACCAGGAGTTGGCACCCCTTCCCGACTTCGACGGCAACCGCGTCGTCCTCGGCGCCTGGACCGTCGGGAACGAGTCGGCGGGCCTCGGCATCCGGGAGTCGTCCGGCCTGATCACAGACGAGTACGCACGCTTTCTGCCGCACGTGATCCTCTAGACCCCCAACACGGCCCGCAACTGCGCCAGCCCCCAGTCCAGGTCCTCCTTCCCGATCACCAGGGGCGGCGCGACGCGGATCGTCGCCCCATGGGTGTCCTTCACCAGGACACCCCGGTCCATCAGCTTCTCGGACACCTCCCGCCCCGTCCCGTGCGTCCGGGCGATGTCGATGCCCGCCCACAGTCCGCGCCCCCGCACCTCCGTCACCTGTCCCGTGCCGACCAGCGCCGCCAGCTCCCGCTGCAGATGCTCGCCCAGTTCCGTGGCCCGCGCCTGGAACTCGCCCGTCCGCAGCATCGCCAGCACCTCCAGCGCCACCGCACAGGCCAGCGGATTCCCGCCGAACGTCGACCCGTGCTCCCCGGGCCGGAACACCCCCAGCACCTCGGCACTCGACACCACGGCCGACACCGGCACAACGCCACCGCCGAGGGCCTTGCCCAGCACATACATGTCGGGCACCACCCCCTCGTGCTCGCACGCGAAGGTACGTCCCGTCCGCCCCAGCCCCGACTGGATCTCGTCGGCGACGAAGAGAACATTCCGCTCCCGCGCCAGCTCCCGCACCGCCGGCAGATAACCGGGCGGCGGCACGATCACCCCCGACTCGCCCTGGATCGGCTCCAGCAGCACCGCCACGGTGTTCTCGGTCATCGCCTCCCGCATCGCCGTCAGATCCCCGTACGGCACGATCGCGAAGCCCGGCGTGTACGGCCCGAAGTCCGCGCGCGCCTCCGGGTCCGTGGAGAAGCTGATGACCGTCGTCGTACGGCCGTGGAAATTGCCGCCCGCGACCACGATCTTCGCCATCTCCGCCGGCACGCCCTTGACCCGGTAGCCCCACTTCCGGGCGGTCTTCACGGCCGTCTCCACCGCCTCGGTGCCCGTGTTCATCGGCAGCACCATCTCCATGCCGCACAGCTCGGCCAGCTCCGTGCAGAACGCGGCGAACCGGTCGTGATGAAACGCCCGCGACGTCAGCGTCACCCGCTCCAGCTGCGCCTTCGCCGCATCGATCAGCCGCCGGTTGCGGTGACCGAAGTTGAGCGCCGAATACCCGGCCAGCAGATCCAGATACCGCCGCCCCTCGACATCCGTCATCCAGGCCCCGTCCGCCGTCGCCACGACGACCGGCAGCGGGTGGTAGTTGTGCGCGCTGTGGGCGTCGGCGGCTTCGATGAGGCTTTCCGTAGCGGTCACGGCAACTCCCGAACATGAGGCGGACCCCCTTCCTATCGTCGCTCGGATGCCGGACGCGGGAGCCAAGCCGACTCATGCGCCCGGTAGGCTGATCGCGGGCCGTGACTGGCGCGCTGGGATGGGACCGACCATCGGGGAGCGGCCCTCGGCGGCCTGACCCTCGGGCCCGACGAGCGAGTGCCGTGCGCCTGGGCCGAACCGTGAACCGTGACCGCTTCAAGCCACGCCGCCCGGAGGCCGACCACATGTCAGACCAGCAGCCCCTCTCCACCGAGTCCACCGCCTTCCGCGCCGCCCTCGACGTGATCCGCGCCGTCGAGCCGCGCGTCGCCGACGCCATCGGCCAGGAGGTCCACGATCAGCGCGAGATGCTCAAGCTGATCGCCTCCGAGAACTACGCCTCCCCGGCCACCCTGCTCGCCATGGGCAACTGGTTCAGCGACAAGTACGCCGAGGGCACCATCGGCCGCCGCTTCTACGCCGGCTGCCGCAACGTCGACACCGTCGAGTCCCTCGCCGCCGAGCACGCCCGCGAACTCTTCGGCGCCCGCCACGCCTACGTCCAGCCGCACTCCGGCATCGACGCCAACCTCGTCGCCTTCTGGTCCGTCCTCGCCGCCCGCGTCGAGGCCCCCGCCCTGGAGAAGGCCGGCGTCCGCCAGGTCAACGACCTCTCCGAGGCCGACTGGGCCGAGCTCCGCCAGGCCTTCGGCAACCAGCGCATGCTCGGCATGTCCCTGGATGCCGGCGGCCACCTCACCCACGGCTTCCGCCCGAACATCTCCGGCAAGATGTTCGACCAGCGCTCCTACGGCACCGACCCGCAGACCGGACTGGTGGACTACGAGGCCCTGCGCGCCTCCGCCCGCGAGTTCAAGCCGCTGATCATCGTCGCCGGCTACTCCGCCTACCCCCGTCTCGTGAACTTCCGGATCATGCGGGAGATCGCCGACGAGGTCGGGGCGACCCTGATGGTGGACATGGCGCACTTCGCGGGCCTGGTGGCCGGCAAGGTCCTCACCGGTGACTTCGACCCGGTCCCGCACGCCCAGATCGTCACCACGACCACCCACAAGTCCCTCCGCGGCCCCCGCGGCGGCATGGTCCTGTGCGACGACTCCCTCAAGGACCAGGTCGACCGCGGCTGCCCGATGGTCCTCGGCGGCCCGCTCCCGCATGTCATGGCCGCCAAGGCCGTCGCCCTCGCCGAGGCCCGTCAGCCCTCCTTCCGTGACTACGCCCAGCGCATCGTCGACAACTCCCGCGCCCTCGCCGACGGCCTGATGCGCCGGGGCGCGACCCTGGTGACCGGCGGCACCGACAACCACCTCAACCTGATCGACGTCGCCTCCTCCTACGGCCTCACCGGCCGCCAGGCCGAGGCCGCCCTGCTCGAATCCGGCATCGTCACCAACCGCAACTCCATCCCGGCCGACCCCAACGGCGCCTGGTACACCTCCGGTATCCGCATCGGCACCCCCGCCCTGACCACCCGCGGCCTGGGCACCGCCGAGATGGACGAGGTCGCCGCCCTCATCGACCGCGTCCTCACCGCCACGGAACCCGGCACCACCAAGTCGGGGGCTCCCTCCAAGGCCGCCCACATCCTCGACCCCAAGGTCGCCGACGAGATCTCGCACCGCGCGACCGACCTGGTCGCCGGTTTCCCGCTGTACCCGGAGATCGACCTGGGCTGACGCCTGGCCCGACGTTCACGGCCGAGGACCCGGACCGGTCCCCTCGCTCGACGAACTTCAAAGATCCGTACTCAAAGATCGATCAGCTCCTGTCGTGGCTCCTCCCGCGGCGGCCCGGCCCCGTGCCCGGCCGCCGCGCGGCGTATCAGCAGCGTGCCGGCGACACCGGCAGCGAACCCGACGGCCAGCCCCGGCAGCGCCCACCAGACATCGCCCGACCCCTGTACGGGCGTGTCACCGGCGCCGTCCGTGCCGTCCTCCGCCGCACCCGCGGCTGCCCCGGCACCCTCCTCCTCTCCTGCCACTCCGAGCAGCCCCCTCCGGTCCAGCTCCGCGAAGACGGAGCGTGGCGCCCGGTGCCAGCGGATGTCGTCGTCCTGCACATCCGGTGCCGGATCCGAGCGGACCCAAGGAGTGCCGTCCCCGTCCACGAACAGCTGGTCCTGGCGCTGCAAGGCCACATCACCGCCCGGCGGACGATGGGACTGGGGCCAGCCGCCGATCCCCGTCATCCCCCACACCACGATGATCCGCACTGGCGGATACCGGCCCTCGAACCAGTCGTCCGGCACCTGCTCCGTCCCGGTGTAGGTGGGCTGCAGCAGCTGCCAGAGACGGGCGAAGTCCTGCTCGCCGGAGCGCAGCACCGTCGTCCGCCCCGTGCCGCCCGCCGTCACGATCGCCAGATCGGGGATGTCCCCGCCCGGCCCCGGTGCGGCCACCGCGGGCGCAGCGAACAGCGCCGTCACCATCGCCAGCGGCACCGGCGTCAGCACGGCGAGTCGCCTCATCGTGCGTCTGCGACGGTGTGCCATGCCTCCCCCTCCCGATCTCACAGCGGTCCCCCTCCCTACTGATCTCCGGCCTCTCTTCTGATCCACCGACCGCAGATGACCGCAGATGACCTCAGAGGTCGCGCAGTTCCTGCCGCGGCCCTCGCTCCGCGCCGCGTAGATGCGGCAGGGGCAGCTTCCGCGCGGCGAACGGTCGCAGCACCAGCGCCAGCACGGCTCCGGCCGCCGCACCCGGGAGCGCCCACCACCAGTCGGTGTTGTCGGAGGCGCCCGTGGTGGCTGCCCGAGTCGTGGTGGCAGCGTTGTCCGCCGTGCCGCCCTTGTCCGCAGCACCGGCGGATCCCGGGTTCGGGACCTTGTCGATCACGCCGAGCTTGGCGAGCAGGGTGTGCAGCTGCGCCGGCTGCTCAGCCTTCTTCCACTGATCGTTTCCTTTGGGCGGTGTGCCCATTGCCGTGTTGATCCATATGTCATCGACGTCGCTCACGATCACGGAGTCCTGCCGCCAGGGCGTCGCATCGTGGATCATCCACGTGATGTTGATGGACTCGCCCGCGTCGGCGATCAGTTCACTGGGCCGCTTGTCCCCGTCGAGACCAGGGCCCGTCTGATCGAGCAGTGTCTGCAGCCGGGTGTACTCCGGAGCTGTGGAGTAGAGCCCCGTGGCCTGCTGGGTGGTCGGCGAGGCGAGGAGCACGCTCGTCGGCCCGCCGGCGGACGCGGGAGGCGCGCCCAGGAGAGCCAGAGCCAGCATCGCGGCCAATGTCCCTGCGATAGCGATCAGTTGACGAATCCTCACCATGAGGTCCCCCACCGGTCCGGTGCGGCCCGTCCGTGAGCCGCGTGTCACTTCTGGTACACCGCCCGACCCGCCGGGGTTCCCACCTTTCCCGCACTATTCGGATCCGGATGCCGAGGATTTCTCGAGCGACTTCGCGATCTCCACCGCCCGCTCCCTCGACGGCACTCCCTCCAGCCGCAGCGTCATGTCCTCGCCGTCCGTCGTCCGGTGCATCCACAGCAGCGTCGGCCCCGCTGTCCGTTCCTTGCGGGTGTAGCGGTCCCCGTTCTCGTCCACCAGCCAGAAGCTGAGCAGGTGTGGCCGGCGGAACCACAGGGCCGTGTCAGAGACCGACGTGCGGCCATCGCCCAGTTGCAGCCACTCCGGCTGTTCGCGCACGGTCTTGGCGAAGGAGACGTCGAGGCGGGCCGGGTACTCGTCCAGCCGGATCGTGTGCCCGTCCTCCTGACGGCACAACGTCACCAGGAACCGCCCCCGCGGCTCGGCCGTCACCGCCACGGCCTCCGGCGTGCCGAACGCCGTGGGCACGAGCGGCGCGAACCCGGCCCGCCGCTCCGCCTGCGCCAGCGACACCGACTTCCCGCAGCCGGGCACCTCGGCACCCGGAGAAGGCTCCGCCGACGGGTCGTACCGCACCTCGACCCCGCCGAAGTCGAACCAGTCGAAGACCGTGGCCCGCACCGGAGGCGTGAGCACCAGCACCGTCAGCAGACCGCACAGGGCCGCGGTCAGTGAACGCCATCGCACCCGCGTCCACCGCCGGACCGCCCGCAGCCGCTCACCGGTGCCCGGCGGCTCGGCCACCGGCACGGGCGCATGCTCGGCGAGTATCCGCTGCAGCACCCGCTCGACCATCGTCTCGGAACCGTCGGCCCCGGGCCGGTCCAGCGACCGGCCCAGCGCCCTCAGCTCCTCCGGCAGCCGCGAGGCCTCGCCGTGCCGCCGGTCGCCGTCCTGGTCGTCGTACGACTCCTGGCCGTCACTCATGCTCATCACCCCCTTCCCGAGGCTGGAAATCCGGCAGCAGCCTGCCCAGCTTCCGCAGGGCGCGGTTGAGCCGGGACTTCACCGTGCCCCTGGGCCAGCCCAGGGCCTGGGCCGTCTCGGACTCGTCCATCTCCAGCAGATAGCGGTAGGTGACGACCAGCCGGTGCTCCTCGCTGAGCTTCTCCAGGGCGGCCTGCAGCGCGACCCGGCGCTCTATCTCCAGGGCCGCGACCGCCGGATCCGCCGCATCCGGTATCAGCGGCTCCGCCTCCACGAACGCCGCCTCACGGCCGGCGAGCGTGCGCTGGCGGGCCGCTGTGCGCACTGTGTTCCTCGTCTCATTGGCGACGATCGACAGCAGCCAGGGCTTGAACGCCGCGCCGTCCTTGAACCGGCCCAGCGCGCAGTACGCCTTCACGAAGGCCTGCTGCACCACGTCTTCCGCGTCCGCACCCGCCCCGAGCGCCGCGGCCGCGCGCAGCGCGATGCCCGTATGGGCCCGCACCAGCTCCGCATACGCCTCCGGCTCTCCGGCGCGTACGCGTGCGATCACCGCGGCCTCATCGACGATGCGGCCCCCCTCCCGCGTCCTCACAGTCTTGTTACACCGCCGGGGCCAGATCGGTTCCCACCTGTTCCCGGCCAGTTCTCAACCCGTTCCGGATCGCCCCCTGGGACCTGAGAGAATGGTGAACATGGCCCTTGATCGTCCCCGCGTGCTCTCCGGAATCCAGCCCACCGCCGGCTCGTTCCACCTCGGCAACTACCTCGGCGCCGTCCGTCAGTGGGTGGCGCTGCAGGAGACCCACGACGCGTTCTACATGGTCGTCGACCTGCACGCGATCACGGTTCCGCAGGACCCGAAGGAGCTGCGGGCCAACACCCGCCTCGCCGCGGCCCAGCTGCTGGCCGCGGGACTCGACGCGGAGCGCTGCACGCTCTTCGTCCAGAGCCATGTCCCCGAGCACGCCCAGCTCGCCTGGATCATGAACTGCCTCACCGGCTTCGGTGAGGCGTCCCGCATGACCCAGTTCAAGGACAAGTCCGCCAAGCAGGGCGCCGACCGCGCGAGCGTCGGCCTCTTCACGTACCCGGTCCTCCAGGTCGCGGACATCCTGCTCTACCAGGCGAACGAGGTCCCGGTCGGTGAGGACCAGCGCCAGCACATCGAGCTCACCCGTGACCTCGCCGAGCGCTTCAACGGCCGCTTCGGCGAGACCTTCACGATCCCGAAGCCGTACATCCTCAGGGAGACGGCGAAGATCTACGACCTCCAGGAACCGTCGATCAAGATGAGCAAGTCGGCGTCCACGCCGAAGGGCCTCATCAACCTCCTCGACGACCCCAAGGCGACCGCCAAGAAGGTCAGGAGCGCGGTGACCGACACGGACACCGTGATCCGCTTCGACACGGAGAACAAGCCGGGCGTCAGCAACCTGCTCACCATCTACTCGACCCTCACGGGCGAGGGGATCGCGGACCTGGAGCAGAAGTACGACGGCAAGGGCTACGGCGCGCTCAAGACCGACCTCGCCGAGATCATGGTCGGGTTCGTGACGCCGTTCCGCGAGCGCACCCAGCAGTACCTGGACGACCCGGAGACGCTGGACTCGATCCTCGCCAAGGGCGCGGAGAAAGCGCGTGCCGTCGCCGCGGAGACCCTGTCCCAGGCGTACGACAGAGTGGGCTTCCTGCCCGCGAAGCACTGACAGGCACTCAGGCGTACCACCGCACAGACGTACCACTGGGCAGAGCGCTGCACATCACTACGGTTGCGCCTGCCCACAACACACCCGTGGCCGTACAGTCGATAGCCGGACGGCCGGGAACGCACCCGAAGAAGACGACAGGAGACGACGTGGGGACCGTAACGATCGGTGTGTCGATCGCGGTCCCGGAGCCTCACGGCAGCCTGCTCCAGGAGCGGCGCGCGGGCTTCGGCGACGCCGCGGCGCACGGCATCCCCACGCACGTCACCCTGCTGCCGCCAACAGAGGTCGACGACAGCGAGTTGCCCGCGATCGAGGCCCACCTCGTCCAGGTCGCGGCGGCCTTGCGCCCCTTCCCGATGCGGCTGTCCGGCACGGGCACCTTCCGCCCCCTGTCCCCGGTCGTGTTCGTCCAGGTCGTCGAGGGCGCGGCGGCCTGCACCTGGCTGCAGAAGCAGGTCCGCGACGCGTCCGGCCCGGTGGCGCGCGAACTGCAGTTCCCGTACCACCCGCATGTCACCGTGGCGCACGGCATCGACGACGAGGCGATGGACCGCGCCTTCGAGGAACTCGCCGACTACACCGCCGCCTGGCCCTGCACCGGCTTCGCGCTCTACGAACAGGGCGCCGACGGCGTCTGGCGCAAGCTGCGCGAGTTCACCTTCGGCAGCGCCGTCGTACCACCGCAGCCGGGCCACGTGGAGCGGGGCTCCCTGCCGACTCGCTAGGCCTGTCCGGTCCTAGACCGGCAGTCGCCGGAACACCGCTCGCGGCAGATGCCGCAGCGCCGTCATCACCAGCCGCAGTGCGCCCGGCACCCACACCGTCTCCGAGCGCCGCCTCAGGCCCAGCTCGATGGCCGTCGCGACCGCCTCCGGAGTCGTGGTGAGCGGTGCCTCTTCCAGGCCGGCGGTCATCTTCGACCGCACGAACCCGGGGCGTACGACCATGACGTGCACGCCGGTGCCGTGGAGCGCGTCGCCCAGGCCCTGGGTGAAGGCGTCGAGGCCGGCCTTGCTGGAGCCGTAGATGAAGTTGACGCGGCGGGCGCGCTCGCCGGCGACGGAGGAGAGCACGACCAGGGAGCCGTGGCCCTGGGTCTGCAACGCGCGCGCGGCGACGAGTGCCGAGGACACCGCGCCCGTGTAGTTGGTCTGCGCGACCCGTACCGCGGCGGCCGGTTCGCGCTCGTCGTGCGCCTGGTCGCCGAGGATGCCGAAGGCGAGCAGCACCATGTCGATGTCGCCCTCCGCGAAGACCTTGCCGAGCACCGTCTCGTGGGAGTCGGGGTCGAGCGCGTCGAAGGGGACGGTGTGCACCTCGGCCCCCAGGGCGCGCAGTTCGGCGGCGGCTCCGTCGAGCGCGGGTGTCGGGCGGCCCGCCAGCCACACCGTGCGGGTGCGGCGGGCGATCATGCGGCGCGTGGTGGCCAGCGCGATCTCGGACGTACCGCCGAGGACGAGCAGGGACTGGGGGAGGCCGAAGGCGTCCTTCACGACAGCTCCTAGAGGTTGCCTAGAGGGTGAGGCGGCGCGACAGGTCCGACACGAACACCCCGCGCGGGTCCAACTGCGCACGCAGGGCGCGGAATTCGTCGAGCCGGGGGTACATCGAGGTGAGCACTTCCGGACGCAGCCGGGAGTCCTTGGCCAGGTAGACGCGCCCGCCCGCCGCGGCCACCTCCTCGTCCAGTTCGTCGAGGAAGGCGCCGAGGCCGGGCAGTCCGGCCGGGATGTCCAGGGCCAGCGTCCAGCCGGGCACGGGGAAGGAGAGCCAGCCCGGGTCGGCGTCCCCGAAGCGCTTGAGCACGCCGAGGAACGACGGGCAGCGGTGCTCGCGGATGCGCCGCACGATCCGGCGCAGGGCGTCCTCCTGGCCGTATCCGACGACGAACTGGTACTGCACGAAACCGCCGCGGCCGTAGACGCGGTTCCAGTGGGGGACGCCGTCGAGGGGGTGGAAGAAGGTGGAGAGCTTCTGCAGCTGTCCGGTACGCGCGCGTGGCGCCTTCCGGTACCAGAGCTCGTTGAACAGGCCCACGGTGGTACGGGTGAGCAGCCCCTCCGGGAGGAAGGCGGGGGCGGGCGGCAACTGGGCGGGGCGGAACGAAAGCGGGGCTCTACGCGCGCGTGCGGGCAGCTTGTCGAGTGGTGCGTGGTCGCCGCGGGTCAGCACCGCGCGGCCCGTCGCGGTGCCGCGTGCCAGGAGGTCGATCCAGGCGACCGAGTAGCGGTAGAGGTGGTCGGTCGCGGTCAGACGGGCCATCAGGTCGTCCAGGTCCGTGGCGCGTTCGGTGTCGACGGACATGAGGGAGGTCTGTACGGGCTGGAGCTGGACCGTCGCGGTCAGGATGACGCCGGTCAGGCCCATGCCGCCGGCCGTCGCGTCGAAGAGGGGGGTGTCGCGGCCGACGGTGCGGATCTCGCCGTCAGCGGTGAGGAGTTCCAGCGACAGGACGTGCCGGGTGAAGGAGCCGGACACATGGTGGTTCTTGCCGTGGATGTCGGCGCCGATCGCGCCGCCGACCGTCACCTGGCGGGTGCCGGGCGTGACGGGGACGAACCAGCCGAGCGGCAGCAGGACTTCCATCAGGCGGTGCAGTGAGACACCCGCGTCGCACAGGACGGTGCCGCCGTCGGCGTCGATGGCGTGGATGCGGTCCAGGCCCGTCATGTCGAGCACGGTCCCGCCGGCGTTCTGCGCCGCGTCCCCGTACGCCCGTCCCAGCCCCCTGGGGATGCCGCCGCGGGCCCCGCAGTCCCGGACGGCCGCCGCGGCCTCCTCGTACGTCCGTGGGCGGATCAGCCGGGCGGCGGTGGGAGCGGTGCGGCCCCATCCCGTGACGGAAACGGTGTCGGCAGACATGCGGTGACCGTATAGCCGAGGCTTATCACCCTGTTTCGTAACATTCCGTCACTCGCCGAAATGGGTGATTAATGGGATGTCGCTCTATATTGCCGTAATTCCGGCAGGGGTGGCGTGAACAGTGAGTCCAGTGGACGACTTCGACACCATGGACGACCGAATCCTTTCCGCATTCCACGCCTGCGGTGCGGACCCGCGCGTCGCGGGCGCCGCGCGGGCCCTGTCGTGGGCGGGTGAGCACGGTGCGCTGTGGATCGCGGCGGGTCTCGCCGGTGCGGCCGTGGACGGAGCGCGGCGCGGTGCCTGGTTGCGAGGCACAGCGCTCACCGCGGGCGCGCACGTCGCCAGCATGGGCGTGAAGCGCGTCGTACGCCGTGCGCGTCCCACGCGTCTCGCGCCCCGCGTGCGCACCGCCGGCCGCCACTCCTTCCCGAGCTCGCACGCCACCTCGGCAGCCGCGGCGGCCGTCGCCTACGGCGCACTCGGCGCCCCCCTCGTCCCCCCGCTCGCCGTCGCCATGTGCCTCTCCCGCCTGGTGGTCGGCGTGCACTACCCCTCCGACGTTGCGGCGGGGGCCGCCCTCGGGGCGCTGACGGCGCGTCTCGGGGCGCGCTGGATGCGGGGGAGCAGACATGACTGAGACGGCACCTCTCAGGACCCCCGCCGACGGCACACGCCCCACCAAAGCCGCGCACTACCCGGACGGCGCGCGCCCCACCCCCAACGCGCCCCCCACACGCACCCTCCTCCGCGGCCTCCTCAAGACCGCACGCCCCAAGCAGTGGGTCAAGAACGTTCTGGTCGTCGCCGCCCCCGCTGCCGCCGGGCAGTTGCTCGTGCCGGGCGCACTCACCCGCATCGCGCTGGTCTTCGCGCTGTTCACGGCCTGCGCCGCCGCCGTCTACCTGATCAACGACGCCCGCGACGCCGAGGCCGACCGCGCCCACCCCACCAAGTGCCACCGCCCCGTCGCCGCCGGCCAGGTCCCCGTACCGGTCGCGTACGCCGTCGGCGGCGTCCTCGCCCTTCTCGCGCCGGTCGCGGCGGCCTGCCTCACCACGCCCGCCGTCGCGGCGCTGCTGACCGCGTACATCGGTATGCAACTGGCGTACTGCGTCAGCCTCAAGCACGTCCTGGTCGTCGACCTCGTCGTCGTCACCACCGGGTTCCTGATGCGCGCGATGGTCGGCGGGCTCGCGCTCGACATCCCGCTGTCGCGCTGGTTCCTGATCACCACCGGCTTCGGCGCGCTGTTCATGGTGTCCGCCAAGCGCTACTCCGAAGCCGTCCAGATGGCCGGCACAGCGGGCTCCACGCGCGCGTTGCTCACCGAATACACCACCGGCTACCTGCGTTTCGTATGGCAGCTGGCGGCCGGCGTCGCCGTCCTCGGCTACTGCCTGTGGGCCCTCGAGGAGGGCGGCGTCCCCAACACCAGCGTCCTGCCGTGGCGGCAGCTGTCCATGGTCGCCTTCATCGTGGCGATCCTCCGCTACGCCGTCTTCGCCGACCGCGGCACCGCGGGCGAACCCGAGGACGTCGTCCTCCACGACCGCGCCCTCGCACTCATCGCGCTGGCATGGCTGGCGATGTACGGCTTGGCGGTGGCCAACTGGTGAACCTCCCGCGCGGCCGTGAACTGCTGGGCTTCGGCGGAGTGGGCCTCCTCGCCTACGCCGTCGACCTCGCGCTCTTCACCTGGCTGCGCGGCCCCGCCGGACTGGAACCGCTCACCGCCAAGACGATCTCCTTCGTGGCGGGCGGCTCCGTGGCGTACGTGGGCAACGCGTTCGGCACCTACCGCGCCACCAGACCGCGCGGCCTGCGCCCGTACGCCGTCTTCTTCGCGGTGAACGCCGCAGGGGCGCTCGTCCAGCTCCTGTGCCTCACCATCAGCCACTACGGCCTCGGCTTCACCTCGCAGCGCGCGGACACCGTATCCGGCGCGGGAATCGGCATGGCGATCGCCACTGTCCTGCGGTTTTGGGGCACTCGGACATTGGTCTTCCACAACGAGGGCAGAGTCGGATCATGGACTGGCTGAAAAAGCTCCCTGTCGTCGGGCCGCTGGTGGCCCGACTGATGACCACGCACGCGTGGCGGTCGTACGAGCGTCTGGACCGGGTGAAGTGGACGCGGCTGGCCGCCGCGATGACGTTCATCAGCTTCGTGGCGCTCTTCCCGCTGCTGACGGTGGCCGCCGCCATCGCGGCGGCGACCCTCAGCTCATCCCGGCAGAACGAGCTGGAGGACAAGATCGCCGAGCAGGTGCCCGGCATCTCCGAGCAGCTCAACATCGACGGCCTCGTCGCCAATGCCGGCACCGTCGGCCTCATCGCCGGCGCCCTGCTGCTGGTCACCGGCATCGGCTGGGTCGGCTCGATGCGCGACTGTCTGCGCGCGGTGTGGGAGCTGCCCGACAGCGAGGAGAACCCGGTCCTGAGCAAGGCCAAGGACGCGGGCATCCTCGTAGGCCTCGGCGGCGCGCTCCTCGTGACGCTGGCCGCCTCCACCGTCGCCTCAGCGATGGTCGGCTGGATCACCGAGCAGATCGGCATCAAGGAGGGCGGCTGGGGCGGGGTCCTGCTGTACATCGCCGCGTTCGCCGTCGCCGTACTCGCGAATTTCCTCGTGCTCCTGTACGTCCTCACCCTGCTGCCCGGCGTCGAACCGCCGCGCCGCCGGCTGATGGTGGCCGCGCTGATCGGCGCGATCGGGTTCGAGGTGCTCAAGCTGCTGCTCAGCGGCTATATGCAGGGCGTGGCCTCGAAGAGCATGTACGGCGCGTTCGGCGTCCCCGTCGCCCTGCTGCTGTGGATCAACTTCACCTCGAAGCTGGTCCTGTTCTGTGCCGCGTGGACGGCGACGGGGAGCAAGGAGACCGAGATCACCGAGGTCACGGACGAGTCCGGCGACGTACCAGATCAGGCAGCGGCCACCGGCGGTTGACCAGGAACGCGCCCGCCGCGAGCAGCACCAGCACCCCGCCGGTGATCGCGAACGCGACCCCGACCCCGCCGGAGCCGCTCTCGGCCGCCGCGCCCGTCACCGGCTTCGCGGACGCCTCGCTGTCCCCGGCGCCACCGGCCTCACCGCCGTCGTTCGTCCCCGGCTGGGCGCCGGCCTGCGCGGCGCTCTTCGGCGGCACCAGCTCGCCCACCGGCTGCACCTTGCCGGCCGCCTTGAACCCCCAGTCGAAGAGCGCGGCGGTCTCCTTGTAGACCTCGTTCTGCGCGTCCTTCTCCGGGTTCATGACGGTGACCAGCAGCACCTTGCCATTGCGCTCGGCGACGCCGGTGAAGGTGGAGCCGGCGTTGGTGGTGTTGCCGTTCTTGACGCCCGCGATGCCCCGGTACTGGGCGAGGCCGCTGTCGCCGGTCAGCAGCCGGTTGGTGTTCTGGATCTCGAAGGTCTCGCGGACCGTCTTGCCCTTCTTGTTCTTCGTCGTCTTGCCCGGGAACTTCGCGGACACCGTGGAGCAGTACTCGCGGAAGTCCTTCTTCTGCAGCCCGGAGCGGGCGATCAGCGTCAGGTCGTACGCGGACGAGACCTGCTCGGGGGCGTCGTAGCCATCGGGGCTGACCACGTTCGTGTCGAGGGCCTGGAGCTCCTCGGCGTGCTCGTTCATCTCCTTGACGGTGTCCGCGACGCCGTCGTTCATCGCGGACAGCACATGCACCGCGTCGTTGCCGGAGCGCAGGAAGACGCCGAGCCACAGGTCGTGGACCGTGTACGTCTCGCCCTCCTTGATCCCGACCATGCTGGACCCGGTGCCGATGTCGGCCAGGTCGCTGGGCGCCACGGTGTGCTTCATGGTCTTCGGGAACTTCGGCAGCACGGTGTCCGCGAACAGCATCTTGAGTGTGCTCGCCGGGGGCAGCCGCCAGTGCGCGTTGTTCGAGGCCAGCACGTCACCCGACTCGGCGTCGGAGATGATCCACGACCGCGCGGACAGATCCTTGGGGAGCACCGGCACCCCGCTCGCGAGATTGACCTGCGGCCCCGCCTTCCCGAGCCGTGCGCCGCCCACGGTCGACATGTTCGCCGGTGGAGTGGCCGAGGGCGAGGGCGTCGGCTTGGGCGCCGCGAGAACCGGCGCGGCGGTCAGCGAAACGGACAACAACGTGGCGGAAGTGACCAGCAGGGATCGCCTGGCGGTCTTCATGGGTGCGGGCACGATCGAGAACGTACCTGTCGCGGGCCGGGAAGTCCCACCGCCCGCCCCACCCCGGCGGCGGATCCGGACAGGTGGCGGCGATACTGAAGGCATGAAGCTCAGCCGCCCCCTCTCCTGGTTCCTGCTCGCCTTCGGGGTGTGGAGCTGGATCATCTGGATCACTTTCGTCAAGAACCTCGTCAAGGACGGCAGCGGGCTCGCGTTCGACGACGCGGGCGACCCGACCGCGTACTTCTGGGTGCACCTGCTGCTCGCCGTCGTTTCCTTCGTATTGGGGACGGTCATCGGCGGCATCGGGTTGCGCGGAATTCGCGCACTGCGCCGAACGTCATAGTTGATAAGCCGTACGGCACCGTCGACAACTGAGGGATACGACACCGTGGTCATCGTCTTCGCGCTCGTGGCGCTGCTCGTGCTGGGCGCGTTGGTGACGGGCAACTGGTTCGTCTGGCGCCGCCTGTTCCGCGACACGACACGCGGTCCGGGCCTGGTGCGGCGTACGGGCGCGGTGGTGATCGCCGGCGGCTGGACCCTGACGGTCACGGCCTTCGTGGCCGAACGCTCCGGCGCCCCGTTCTGGCTCCAGCAACTCCTGGCCTGGCCGGGCTTCCTTTGGCTGGCGCTGTCGATATATCTGCTTCTGGGTGTGCTGGCGGGGGAGCTCGTACGACCGTTGCTGCGGCGGTGGCTGGAACGGCGGGCGTCCGCCGAGACGGCCGTATCGCGGGAGGAGCCGGTGCCGGTGGGAGCGGCCATCGGTGTATCCGGCCCCCCGCAGGACCCGGCAGCCGACGTGCCCGCCTCGGAGCCGGTGCCCGCCCCCTCCCGCCGCCTCTTCGTCTCCCGAGTCATCGGCGGCGCCGCGGCCGCAGCCGCCGTCGGTACGGTCGGAGTCGGTACGTACGGCGTCCTGAACGGCCCCAGTGTGAAGCGGGTCACCGTCCCGCTGGCCAAACTCCCGCGCGCGGCGCACGGTTTCCGGATCGCCGTCGTCAGTGACATCCACCTGGGCCCGGTCCTCGGCCGGGGCTTCGCGCAGAAGGTCGTCGACACGATCAACGCGACCCAGCCCGATCTGATCGCGGTGGTCGGCGACCTGGTGGACGGCAGCGTCAAGGACCTGGGCCCGGCGGCGGCACCCCTGGCGCAGCTGACGGCACGGCACGGCGCGTACTTCGTCACCGGCAACCACGAGTACTTCTCCGGCGCCGAGCAGTGGGTCGAGGAGGTACGCCGGCTCGGCCTGCGCCCGCTGGAGAACGCCCGTACGGAACTGCCCCACTTCGACCTCGCGGGCGTCAACGACGTCGCGGGCGAGAGCGAGGGCCAGGGCCCCGACTTCGCGAAGGCGCTCGGCGACCGGGACACGGCACGCACGTGCGTGCTTCTCGCCCACCAGCCCGTCCAGATCCACGACGCCGTCGACCACGGCGTCGACCTCCAGCTCTCCGGCCACACCCACGGCGGCCAGCTCTGGCCCGGCAACCTCATCGCCGCAGCCGCCAACCCGACCCTCGCGGGCCTGGAGCGCTACGGCGACACCCAGCTCTACGTCACCCGCGGCGCGGGCGCGTGGGGGCCGCCGACGCGGGTGGGGGCGCCGTCGGACATCACGGTGGTGGAACTGGCGTCACGCCAGGCATAACCGCCCCTTCGGGGCGCTGGATCTGACGCGATCTCGTTGCCTTGTCTTGTGCGCAAGTGACTCCGGGCAGCTTCTCTACACAGCACCATGTGACGGAGGTGTGTGGGATGAGGAGCAGACGTGGTGAGACGCAACTCCTTCCGGCTGCCCCGGCATCCGGCTTCCGTCGGTCTCGCCCGGCGGAGGGTGCGGGACCATCTGGCCGACTGGGGACACGGTCCGCAGGACCCGGCGCTGGCCGACGCGGTCCTGCTGGTGTCGGAGCTGGCCACCAACGTCGTACGCCACGGTCCTTTGCTGGAGCGGGAGTTCGAGGTGGCGGTGACCGCTCTCGCCGACGGCTCCTGCCTGATCGAGGTGTCGGACGAGGGCCAGGTGGAGCCCCGGCTGCGGGTGGTGGGCGAGGGGGAGGAGACCGGCCGCGGGCTCCAACTCGTGGAGAACATCGCGGCGGCATGGGGGGTGTGGAGCCGCGGCAGACACGGCAAGACCGTCTGGGCGCTGGTCCCTGCCCACTCCTAGGCGCTACGACGGTATGGGCGCCCGCACCGGCAGGGTGACCGTCACCGCCAGCCCCTCACCCGGCGCCGTCCGCACCGCCACCTCGCCCCCGTGCGCCCGTACGACACCCTGCACGATCGCCATCCCCAGCCCGCTGCCCGCGCCGCCCCCGGCCCGGAAGAACCGGTCGAAGATCCGGGCCGCGTCCTCCTCGGCGAGCCCCGGCCCCTTGTCCTCGACGCGCAGCCGTACGACGCCGTCGCTCCGCTCGACACCCAGCCGGACCGGCACATCGGCCGCCGTGTGCGTGCGTACGTTGCCCACCAGGTTGCCCAGCACCTGCCGCAGCCCCGACTCGTCGGCGTGCACCAGCAGGGAGCCGTCGGCGTCGACGCCGATCGGCCGGTCCGGCTGCTGCACCCGCAGATCCTCGGCCGCGTCGCGCACCAGACGGCTCAAGTCGACGTTCCTCAACCGCAGTTCGGGCTGCTGGTCGAGGCGGGCGAGGGTGAGCATTTCGTCGACGAGCCGCCCCATCCGGTCGGACTCCGCCATCACCCGCTCCCCGGCACGCTTCCGCTCGGCGGGGTCGGTCAGCATCCCCTTGTCGAACAGCTGGAGATAGCCGCGTATCGCGGACAGCGGGGTGCGCAGCTCGTGCGAGGCGTCGGCGACGAAGCGGCGCAGCTGGGCCGCGCTGCGTTCACGCGTGAGATACGCCGACTCGACCTGGTGGAGCATGGAGTTGAGGGCGAGCCGCAGCTGCTCCACCTCCATCGTGGCCTCCCGGCTGGACGGCACACGCCGGGTCAGGTCGCCCTCGGCGATCGCCGACGAGGTCTCCACCATGTCCTCCAGCGGCCGCATCCGGCGGCTCACGCTGAACATGGTCAGACAGGCGAGCAGCGCCAGCAGCAGCGTGCCGAAGGCGAAGTCCATCTTGAGCGCCTTGGCCATGCCTTCGTGCAGGGCCTCGGTGGAGGTGGCGATCAGCACGACCGTGCCGTCGGACAGCTTCGCCCCGACCATCCGGTACGACTCGTCCCCGACCCGCACGTCCCGCGGTTCCGTCTCGGCGGCGAGCGCGGCCGGGTCGTCCGCGGCCTCGGCGACCGCCCGCTGCCGCTCCGTGGGTGCGAGCGGCCCGAGCGCCACCGGGCTGCCGGTGCCGTCGACGGCGACGAACACCGAGGCCGCCGTATTGGGCAGCGCGTCGGTGTCGTTGGCGGTGAAATTGTCGAGGGCGACGGCCATTTCGCCGAGCGACTCGATCTGCTCCATGTTGAAACCGGCGCTCTGCAGCGAGGTACGCTCGCTGATCAGCTCGGAATCCACCTTGTCGAGCAGATAGTGCCGTGCGGCCATCAGGCTCACCGCGGTCGCCATGACGATGCCGAGCGCCAGCAGCGCCACGTTCGCCAGCGTCAGCTTGGCGCGCAGCGAGTGCATCCCGCCGCGCTTGCACCTGAGCGGCCCGACTGTCATGCCAGCCCGTATCCGACGCCCCGCCGCGTGGTGATCACCGGCGCGCCCAGGGCGTCCAGCTTGCGCCGCAGATAGCTGATGTAGGTCTCCACCACGGTCGATTCGGGCGGATTGTGCTCGTACTGCCAGACATGGCGCAGGAGTTGCTCCTTGGGGACGATCCGGCCGCCGTTGCGCACCAGGAAGCGCAGCAATGCGTACTCGGTGGGGGTGAGCTCGACCGTCCGGCCCGCGCGGTGCACGCAGTACGTCGTCTCGTCCAGCTCCAGATCGCCGTACCGCAGTGGTGGGCGCTGCGGGAGGACGTCCGACGAGCGGGTACGCCGCAGGACCGCCGCGATCCGTGCGACGACCTCGTCGATGTTGAACGGCTTGGTGATGTAGTCGTCGCCGAAGCCGAGGGCGCCGACTATCTCGGCGGGCGAGTCGCGTGCGGTCAGGAACACCAGCGCCAAATCGGGCCTCTTGGCCCGCAGTTCACGGCCCAGCGCCCGGCCGTCGCCGTCCGGCAGCATCACGTCGAGCAGGGCGGCGTCCGGACGCGTCCGCTCGGCGAGCGTGAGTGCCTCGCGGACGGTGCCCGCGATCATCACCTCGAACCGGTGGTAGCGCAGCGCTATGGCGAGGACGTCCGCGATGCTCTCCTCGTCCTCGACGACCAGCACAGTGCCTGGAGCCTTCGACATGCCCCCAGTATCGGCGCGGGCACCGACAACGGGGCCGGTTCCGGTCTTTGGAGTTCCTTGAGAGTCATGGGCGGGTCATGTCCACGCACGCGTGCGCCGCCAATCCTGTTGCCCAGGACCTGGGGGACCAACCGAACCGAGCGACGAAGGAGCTTGAGCGTGGCGGCATTGGCACGCTGGTGCTATCGGCACCGGCTGGTGGTCCTGTTGCTGTGGGTGGGGGCACTGTTCGGCGTGGGCTTCGCGGGATCGGCCGCGGGCACGGACTACGCGAACGTCTTCTCCCTGCCCAACACGGACTCCAAGAAGGCGTACGACCTGATGGAGAAGGCCTTCCCGGAGAGTTCCGGCGACACCGACACCATCGTGTGGAAGGTGGATGGCAAAGACGGGGCCTCGGTGCGGGACGAGACCGTACGGTCCCGGATCGAGCCCGCGCTGAACGAGATCGCGGGCATGGAGGGAGTCGGCGAGGTCACCAGCCCGTACGCGGCTGAGGGCGGAGCGGCGCAGATCAGTGAGAACGGGCGGATCGCCTACGCCCAGGTCACCTTCACCGAGCAGGCGAACGCCGTACCCAAGGAGCTGGTGGAGGACGTCGTCGACACGGCGCAGGACGCCGAACGCGCCGGCTTGCAGGTGGAGTTGGGCGGCCAGGCGATCACCCGGGTCCAGGAGGCGGCCCAGGGTACGTCCGAGCTGGTCGGCGTCCTGGCGGCGGCGATCGTCCTCTTCCTCACCTTCGGCGCGTTCTTCGCGATGCTGCTGCCGATCGTCGTGGCGGTCGTCGCGCTGGGCATCGGCATGATGGGGACGGGGCTGCTCAGCCATGTCACGAACGTCCCCGATGTCGCCCCGCTGCTCGGCTCGTTGATCGGCCTGGGCGTGGGCATCGACTACGCGTTGTTCATCGTCACCCGGCACCGGCGCGGCATCCTGCGCGGGATGAAGCCGGAGGAGGCCGCGGTGAAGGCTCTCAACACCTCGGGACGTGCCGTGTTGTTCGCGGGTGGCACCGTGGTCATCGCTCTCGCCGGCATGCTGGTGATGAACCTGCGCTTCCTGGACGGCGTGGTCATCGCGACGTCCCTGACGGTCGTGCTGGGCGTGCTGGCCGCGGTCACCCTGCTGCCGGCGCTTCTCGGACTGCTCGGCATGCGGGTCCTCAGCCGTCGGCAGCGGCGCCGGCTCGCCGCGGCGGGACCGGAGCCGGAGCACGCGAGCGGGCCCGCGGCGCGCTGGTCGGCGTTCGTCGAACGACGCCCCCGCTCCATCGCCGCTGTGGCCCTCCTCGTCATGGTGGGCCTCTCGATCCCCGTCCTGTCGATCCGGCTCGGCACCTCCGACCAGGGCAATCACCAGGAGTCGACGACGACCCGGCAGGCGTACGACCTGCTCGCCGAGGGCTTCGGGCCCGGCTTCAACGGGCCGCTCCAGGTGGTGGTGGACGGCGAAGCCACGACAGGGCTCGTCTCGAGCATCGAGTCGACCGAGGGCGTGGCGGCGGTCGCCGCACTGCCGCCCGCGAACGGCATCTCCGTGATCCAGGTGGTTCCGACCACGTCACCACAGGATGTGGAGACCGACCGGCTGATCGACCGCTTGCGCGAGGACGTCATCCCCGCTGCCGACGTCGAGGCGCACGTGGGTGGGGTGACGGCGGTGTCCAAGGACTTCGCGTCGGTGACCGCCGACCGGTTGCCGTACTTCATCGCGGCGATCATCGCGCTGGGCTTCCTGCTCCTGATGGTGGCCTTCCGTTCGCTGGTGGTGCCCCTGACGGCCGCGGTGATGAACCTCGTCGCGGCGGCCGCGTCCTTCGGTGTACTCGTGGCGATCTTCCAGTGGGGCTGGGGCACCGAAATCCTCGGCCTCGGCAAGGAGGGCCCGATCGCCGCCTTCCTGCCGGTGATCATGCTGTCCCTGCTCTTCGGCCTCTCGATGGACTACCAGGTGTTCCTGGTGAGCCGGATGCACGAGGAGTGGGTGCACACCAAGGACAACGCGCGCGCGGTCCGCGTGGGCCTGGCGGAGACCAGCCGCGTCATCAACGCCGCGGCCCTGATCATGATGTGCGTCTTCAGCGCCTTCATCCTCAGCGGTGAGCTGGAGGCCGCGATGGCGGGCGTCGGCCTCGCGGGAGCGGTCGCCCTCGACGCCTTCATCCTCCGCACGGCCCTGGTACCGGCCGCGATGCATCTGCTCGGCAACTCCAACTGGTGGTTGCCGGCCGGCCTGGAGAAGCGGCTGCCGCATCTGGCGGTGGAACCGCGCGAGGAAGAAACGGAGACCGCCATGGAGGGTGGTTCCTCAGTCGTCCACGGCTTCATCCGCACGGCCGACGGCGAACCGGTCGCCGGCGCGGCGGTGACGCTCCTCTCGAAGGGCGGCCGTCAGCTGGACCGGGTGACCTCTCTGGCCGACGGTTCGTACATCCTGTCCGTCCCGGCGCCGGGGGCGTATCTACTGGCGACGACTGCGGCGGCGTACGGGTCGCGGGCACGGCATGTGGTGGTGGAGGACGGGCCGTTGGTGTTCGACGTGGAGCTGGCGGAGGGGGAGGTGGACGCGGTCAATTAGTCCTTGGCTGACCGGCTTTGAGGATCTCGTCGACATCGAGGGTGACCTTGGCGCCGAGGGTGTCGGGGAGGGTGGCGATTTCGCCGGGGACGTACGGGCGATGGTTCTCGTACGTGTCCCCGGCGGGGTCGGTGAGGACGTGCAGGCGCTGGTGCTTGCGGTTGACGATGACGTAGACCGGAATCCTTGCCTGGGCGTAGGCCTTGACCTTGGCGCGCAGGTCGGCTTGCCAGTTGCTGGAGGTGACCTCTAGCACGAGGCGGAAGGCAGCCGGGTCGTAGCAGTTGTTCTCAATGAGCTGGTCGTCGATGTCGGCGTCCACGACACAGAGATCCGGGATCGCATAGTCCTCGGGGCCGTCAGGCAGCCAGACGCCGATGCCCTGGTGTACTTCGGTCTCGTCTTCGTCGAGCCCGGCGGTCTCGAACGGGCGGGCCAGCTTCTTGAGCGCTCTGGCATGACCGAGGTCCGGGGGTGGGGTCACGACGATCAGCCCTTCGATGATCTCGACGCGTTGGCCCCGGAGGCGTTCCATGACGCGATTCGCCTCCGCGATCAGCGGCCTATCGTCATGTGGCTGCTCGACAGGTGCTGCGGACATCACGTGCCTCCCAAGGGCTGGTGTCGAGAGCATCATCGTAGGCAGGCCGGGCGCCCGATGTCCCCTTCGAACCCGTTCACCCGAAAGTGATCACTCGCCCTGTCGCCCCTTGCCTCCCCCCGGATCCGGCAGCACCTTCGTCATCCCGGGAAGGAAGTCCGTGAACAGCTCATGCACCTCCCGCACCAGCGGCCGCAGCATCCGGAACCGGGCCAGCGACACACCGCGCGCGGTGAGCCGTGCCCCCCGCTCGGCGAGCCGATAGCTGCGCTCGCGTCCCTCGGTCCGGTCGAAGATCCAATACAGTACGAGCCCCATCTGGGAGAGCCACATCAACTCGGGGAGGATGTCCCGCAGTTCCTCCGGGACCTTGGTCTTCGTGGCACCGGCGAGCACCTCGCGGTGGACGGAGATGGCCTCCACGCGCGCGTGCTCCGACTCCGGGGAGAAGGGGCTGAGCGGGCTGTCGGGATCGGCGGCGTTCTTGAAGAACTGCACCGCGAACTCGTGGTACGGCTGCGCGACGTCCAGCCACGCCTTCAGGACGCCCGCGAGCCGTGCCTCCAGGTCGGTCTCCCGGTCCAGGACCTCCCGGACCGCCACCTGGTGCTCGGCGGCGATCCGGTCGTAGAAGCCCTGGATCAGGTGCTCCTTGCCGGCGAAGTAGTAGTACGCGTTGCCGACGGAGACCCCGGCCTCCTGGGCGATGGCCCGCATGGTGGTCTTGTCGTATCCCCGCTCCTGGAAGAGCCGCATCGCCGTCTCCAGGATCACCGCGCGGGTCTGCTCGGACTTGCTCGGGGTACCGCCCTCATCGGGGCCGTCGTTGTTCGCAGGCACGGAACAAGAGCCTAATCAGCGGCGCAGGCACCGTCGGCGCACCCCGGCGGATTGTAGAACCACCCGAGGTTCGGCTCGTAGATCCATCCGTCCGCGCGACGGTACCCGCTGCCGCCCCACTGGCTCCCGCCCGCCTGACCACCGCCCCACTTGGCCCCGCCCCACTGGCCCCCACGCCATTTGGCGGCGGTGAGCACCGCGCCCCTCGCCAGCCTCGACCCGGTCGGGGTGCTCAGCCGATGAGCGAGCGGCCGGTGCTCGCGCAGCGCCCACAGGACGACGATCCAGGCGGCGGTGTCCCGGTAGACCTGTCCGGAGTCGCCGACGACGGTGATCTCCTCAAGGGTCGCGCGGTGATCGAGCCCGGGAAACCGCCCTCGGGCCTCCTGCGATCCCGCCGGCACCATGTCCAGCGCCACCAGCTGCGGCTGCCGTACGAGCCAGTCGCGCAGGAAGGTGCACAGGGAGCACTCGGCGTCGTACAGGACGGTGAGCCGGCGGACCGGGATCCGGTCCGCCGTATCCGCCGTCATGCCTGGACCCAGTCCTGTGGTGCGACCGGCGGCACCTGCTCCCGCTCCATGACGCCCCGCCGCCGGATCCGGTTGAGCACATACACGTTGCCCAGGTGCATGACCCCGAGCACCAGCAGCACCACGCCCACCTTGGTGGACAGAGCCTCGAAGATCCCGCGGGTGTCCGCGATCGTCTCGTCGCCGCTGAGGTACAGCGCGACGAACCCGAGGTTCACGAGGTAGAAGCCGACCACCAGGAGGTGGTTGACGGCGTCGGCGAGCTTCTCGTTGCCCTTCAGCACGTCGGCGAGGAAGATCCGCCCGTTCCGGCTGAGGGTGCGGGCCACCCAGACGGTGAGCGCGATGCTGACGAGCAGGTAGATGACGTAGGCGACGACCGTGCGGTCCATGCGCCTCCCCCTTCTTGAACGCGTTCAAAACGCTGACAGGAGAGACTGTAGACCTGCTTTTGAACGTGTTCAACTCGCTTGCGGGGGAGCTGCGTCACACCTTCCGTGCCGCCTCAGGCCCTCCGTGCGAGCTCGGGCCGTTTCGTGTAGTCGGTGAACCCGATGACGTTCCCCCACGGGTCGGCGACCTCGACGGTCCAGCCGGTGGCCACGGAGAACGGCTCGTCGAGCAGGGCGATACCGGCACCGAGCAGTGCCTGAGCGGCGACCCGGGCGTTCGGCACCTCCAGCCACACCTTGGGCGAGGGCCACGTCGGCGGCCGGTGCCCGAACTCCTCCTCGGCCCGCAGCAGAATCCCCGGCGTCTCGCCCCCGACCTTCAGCAGGGCGATCCCGGCCTCGTCGAACCGGAACGCCACCGCGAACCCGGCCCGCTCATAGAAGTCGACGGCCTCACCGAGGTCCCCGACGGGCAGCAGCACGTTGTCGAACCCGAGCAGTTCGTACGACTCGTCATCTGACATGCGATCAGATTAGGTGCGGGGGGTCCGGTGCTGTCGGGGGCTGACCGAGGGGTCACTCGGCTGGGGGAGGAGGCCGACCGTCACGTGCGACGGGCGGCCATACTGATGGGCGTCATGAGACGTAAGGGGTAAGCGGGGCGCAGGGGAGGCGGCTTCGTGCGGCGGCTGCTGACAGTCGGTTTCCTGCCGTGCGGGCTCTTCATCACCTGTCTGTGGGCTCTTGTGCGTGCCGGAAGTTTCACCGGGCGCGGTCGCTGGGACCAGGTGATGCCACAGGGTGCCGGGCACACGGCCGTGATGTTGCTTGTCCTCAGTGCGGGCGCGTCGCTTCTTGCGGTGCTCCTCCAGCCGTTCCAGGTCCGGGCCGTACGTGTGCTGGAGGGCTACTGGGACCGGTGGCCGCTGACAGCGGGGCTGGCCACTGTGCTGATCGACATGCAGCGGCGGCGCTGGGAGTCCCTGCGAAAACGTGCCGTCATGGCGGCGGACGCCGATGCGACGACGAGACGTGTGCGGGCCGATGCGGCACGACGGCTGAGTGCCCGCCCGCCCATGGATGTCCTGATGCCGACGGCGCTCGGCAATGCGTTGCGCGCCGGCGAACTGAGGGCCGGTGAGCGGTACGGCCTTTCCACCCTCGCGTCCTGGTCACGCATCCATATGCAGATCTCGGATCGCGCAGCCGAAGTGCTGCACTCGACGAGGGACGCCCTCGACGCGGCGGTCAATCTCTGTTGGTGTCTTCTGGCACTGACTCCACTGTCGTGGGCTGCCTTGTACGACGAGCCCGGCCTGTGGTGGGTGTGCGCCTGCGTGCCCTTTCTCGCCGCTGTCGCCTACAAGGGGGCTGTCACCGCCGCCCAGGCGTACGCCTCGCTGATGTACGTGGTGTACGACCTCCACCGGTTCGACCTGGCGGAAGCGCTGCACTACCGGCTTCCTGCCGGCCCGCAGGACGAACGCGAGCTGTTCGGCCGGGTGTCCGACCTGCTCAGCGGTCGTGGCATGCCCGATCTTCCGTACGAGCACGGCGCCGCTCCGGACACGAACGACTAGGGCCTGTCCTGCTGCCTGGCCTCCCACAGCCTCCTGCGGACACGGTTCGCGATCGTGATGTCCCGTTGCCACAGCGCGATGGGCGGGAGGTCGGCATAGGGGCAGGTGGGCGTGTGATTGCCGGTTCTGTCATGGGAGTCCCGGAAGACATGGTCCGCACGTACACCGCGGGTGGGCAGGTCCCTTTCCCAGGCCTCCAGTTCTCCTTCGGCATAGCTCGTCCAGTCCGCGTCCGTCGGAAAGATCAGTTCCATGCACCCGATGCAGCGCGGCCGGAAGTCTGGGGGCGGGAATCCCGGGAGTTCGGTCGACGTCAGCATGGTCAGCCCCTTCCGATGAGGTGACGAAGAGCGTGCAGGATCCTGCTCGGGCGGTGGGCCACCTTCAACTGCAGATAGGTGATCCATATGGCGTCGGCGACGGTGGCTATCAGCACCACGACGGCAGCGGTCCAGCGCCATTCGGTCTGCATGCTGCACTTGGGGGGCACCAGAGCCGCGGCGATCCCGACGCCCAGCAGTACGGTCCCCGTGTTGAAACAGCGCACCGCCAGGGAGTTGTACGTTTTCCACTGTTCCTGGGCCTCGTGCTGTTTCTGGTACAGGACCAGCTTGTTCTTCTCGACGAAGTCGTCGGAGTACCAACTCACGAGATCATCGTGCGAGTACAGATAGAGGCGACCGTGGTAGTTGATCTGGATGCTCGCGACCAGCGCCAGGGCCGCGAAGACGAGGATCAGCAGAATCGGACCGGGCCAGCGAAACTCGTCGTCCGCCCCACCCACCACACCCGCCAGCGAGAGAGCGGCCGCGGTCAGCAACGGAGCGGCGATGAACAGGGCAGCCGCGTCCGCCTGCGCATATCCCAGTGGAGCCGGCGCGTTCCAGGGAATGTCCCCCGGTCCGGGATCTCTGTACTCCCCCACGTCACCCCTCTCCGGAAGCGTCGGTGCGCACGCGTATCGGAGTGTGACGGCGGAATCCTCAGCTCGGTAGGACGGCAAACCGGCCAAAAACACCAGAGGGCCCTGTTCCCGAAGTGACGGAAACAGGGCCCTGATGCGGAGCTGGAAAGCTCAGAACCGCCGGGTGATCAGCGCCTTCTTGACCTCCGCGATCGCCTTCGTGACCTCGATACCGCGCGGGCAGGCGTCCGTGCAGTTGAAGGTCGTGCGGCAGCGCCAGACGCCGTCCTTGTCGTTGAGGATCTCCAGGCGCTGTTCGCCCGCCTCGTCACGGCTGTCAAAGATGAAGCGGTGGGCGTTCACGATCGCCGCCGGGCCGAAGTACTGGCCGTCGTTCCAGAACACCGGGCACGAGGAGGTGCAGGCGGCGCAGAGGATGCACTTCGTCGTGTCGTCGAAGCGTTCGCGGTCCTCGGCGGTCTGCAGGCGCTCGCGCGTCGGCTCGTTCGTGTCCTTCGTGATGAGGAAGGGCATGACGTCGCGGTACGCCTGGAAGAACGGCTCCATGTCGACGACGAGGTCCTTGAGGACCGTCAGGCCCTTTATGGGCTCGACCGTGATCGGCTTCTCCGGGCTGAGGTCCTTGATCAGCGTCTTGCAGGCCAGACGGTTCTTGCCGTTGATCCGCATCGCGTCGGAGCCGCAGATGCCGTGGGCGCAGGAGCGGCGGAAGGTGAGTGTGCCGTCCAGCTCCCACTTGATCTTGTGCAGGGCGTCGAGGACGCGTTCCTTCGGGTCGATCTCCACCTGGAAGTCTTCCCAGGCCGCTTCCGCCGAGACCTCGGAGTTGAAGCGGCGGATGCGGAAGGTGGCCGTGATGTACGGGGAGTCGGCGAAGCCGGGCTCAGGCGTGCCGGCCGCGTCCGCCTTGTCCAGGGTCGGGGTTGCCATCAGTACTTACGCTCCATCGGCTGGTAGCGGGTCTGGACGACCGGCTTGTAGTCGAGACGAATGGACTCCGTGCCGTCGTCGCCCACCTCGCGGTACGCCATGGTGTGGCGCATGAAGTTGACGTCGTCGCGGTTCGGGTAGTCCTCGCGGTAGTGGCCGCCGCGGGACTCCTTGCGGGCCAGGGCGGAGACCGCCATGACCTCGGCCAGGTCCAGGAGGTTGCCGAGTTCGATGGCTTCCAGCAGGTCCGTGTTGAACCGCTTGCCCTTGTCCTGGATCGAGACGTTCTTGTAGCGCTCACGCAGCTCCGCGATCTTCTCGACCGCCGTCTTGATCGTCTGCTCGGTGCGGAACACCATGACGTTCGCGTCCATGGTCTCCTGCAGCTCGCGACGCAGGGTCGACACACGCTCCGTGCCGGTGGAGGAGCGCAGGTGCTCGACCTGCTCGACGACCAGCGAAGCCGGGTCCTCGGGCAGCTCGACGTGGCCGACCTTCTGCGAGTAGTCGGCGGCGGCGATGCCGGCCCGCTTGCCGAACACGTTGATGTCCAGCAGGGAGTTGGTGCCGAGGCGGTTCGCTCCGTGCACGGAGACACACGCGACCTCGCCCGCCGCGTACAGGCCGGGGACGACCGTCGTGTTGTCGGCCAGCACCTCACCCTCGACGTTCGTCGGGATGCCGCCCATCGCGTAGTGCGCCGTGGGCTGGATCGGGATCGGGTCCGTGTACGGCTCGATGCCCAGGTAGGTGCGGGCGAACTCGGTGATGTCGGGCAGCTTGGCGTCCAGCTGCTCCGGGGGAAGGTGCGTCAGGTCCAGGTAGACGTGGTCACCCTCGGGGCCGCAGCCCCGACCCTCGCGGATCTCGGTGTAGATCGACCGCGACACGACGTCACGCGAGGCGAGGTCCTTCATCACCGGCGCGTACTTCTCCATGAAGCGCTCGCCGTCCTTGTTGCGGAGGATGCCGCCCTCACCGCGGGCGCCCTCCGTCAGCAGGATGCCCATGCGCCAGATGCCGGTCGGGTGGAACTGGAAGAACTCCATGTCCTCCAGCGGCAGCCCGCGACGGTAGACCGCCGCCTGGCCGTCACCCGTCAGCGTGTGCGCGTTCGACGTCACCTTGAAGAACTTGCCGCAGCCGCCGGACGCGTAGATCACGGCCTTCGCCTGGAAGACGTGGATCTCGCCGGTCGCCAGCTCGTACGCCACCACGCCGGCCGACCGCTTCACGCCGTCGACCTCGGTGATCAGCTGGTCGAGGACGTAGAACTCGTTGTAGAACTCCACGCCCTCCTTCACGCAGTTCTGGTACAGCGTCTGGAGGATCATGTGGCCGGTGCGGTCTGCCGCGTAGCACGAGCGGCGGACCGGGGCCTCGCCGTGGTTCCGGCTGTGACCGCCGAAGCGGCGCTGGTCGATCGTGCCGTTCGGCGTGCGGTTGAACGGCAGGCCCATCTTCTCCAGGTCGAGGACCGAGTCGATGGCCTCCTTCGCCAGGATCTCGGCGGCGTCCTGGTCGACCAGGTAGTCACCGCCCTTGACCGTGTCGAAGGTGTGCCACTCCCAGTTGTCCTCCTCCACGTTGGCCAGCGCGGCGGCCATGCCGCCCTGCGCGGCGCCCGTGTGGGAGCGGGTGGGGTAGAGCTTGGTGAGGACGGCGGTGCGGCTGCGCTTCGTCGACTCGATCGCGGCGCGCATACCGGCGCCACCTGCGCCGACGATGACTGTGTCGTACTTGTGGATCTTCATGAGTGGTTCTCTCAGTCCCTCAGTCCCGTGCGCCTAGCGGATGTTCGGGTCGAAGGTGAAGATCACCAGCGTGCCCAGCAGGATGGTGAACACCGTGGCGGTGTAGAGCAGGCCCTTCAGCCACAGCCGGGTGTTCGCGCGCTCCGCGTAGTCGTTGATGATCGTGCGCAGGCCATTGGCGCCGTGCAGCATCGCCAGCCACAGCATCAGCAGGTCCCAGACCTGCCAGAAGGGGCTGGCCCAGCGGCCGGCCACGAAGGCGAAGCCGATCTTCGAAACGCCGCCGTCCAGCACGAGCTGGATCAGCAGGTGGCCGAGGACCAGGACGACCAGCACCACGCCGGACAGGCGCATGAACAGCCAGGCGGCCATCTCGAAGTTGCCCCGTGTGGACTTCGGGGTCTTCTTGGTCCGCTTGCGCGGGGCTTCGATCAGCGGCGCCGGGTTGTCGACGGTGTAGAGGGACTCGCCCTCTACGGGGCCGATCCCGGCAGCGGTCTTTTCGGTGGTGGACATACGCGTCAGCTCCCGAACAGTTCACGAGCGGCGTGACCGAGGACGGGGTAGATCGCCCCGAGCATCAGTACGAGCCACAGGCCGACGACGGACCAGAGCATCTGCTTCTGGTAGCGCGGACCCTTGGACCAGAAGTCGACGGCGATGACACGCAGGCCGTTGAGCGCATGGAAGAGGATGGCGGCGACGAGGCCGTACTCCAGCAGCGCGACGAGCGGCGTCTTGTACGTGGCCACGACGTCGTCGTAGGCCTCGGGAGAGACACGGACGAGAGCGGTGTCCAGCACGTGAACGAACAGGAAGAAGAAAATGAGGACGCCGGTGACTCGATGAGCCACCCAGGACCACATTCCTTCCCGGCCGCGGTACAGCGTTCCAGCCGGCACGGAAGTTCCTCCGGGAGCGGGGATTGGGGCCGCGCCGGCTTGTGCTGTCGGTCGGGCCCGGCCGGGTACGGTCCACCGGCCCCCAGCATCGTAGCGACGGTTGCCTGCGGCGCTTACGCCGGGCCCGTCGGTGTGATCAATGTGGCAGGCGAACGGGCTATTGGGGGTGGTGTGTGCGGTTATGTGCCGGGTGCGGCGGGGTGGGGGCTGGTCGCGCCCACGCGGCGGAGCCGCAAATTGTCACAGCCCCGCGCCCCTCAGGGCGTCTCTCAGACGTCCTCTTGCCAGGCGGCGGAGTTCCTCTGCTGCCACTACCCGTTCCTCCTCCGGATCGTTTGTCAATCGTGACCGGATTCCCGCCAGGATCTGGTCGAGGACTTCGGTGGGTGGCAGGTGGTCGACAGAGATGATGAACGCGTGTCCGAATCGCGCCTCGTACGCGGCGTGCGCGGCGCTCAGTGCGGTGTGGGCGGCTGAGTACGTTCCGTGGGGGAGTTCAGGAAGCGTTTCTGCTGACAGTGCCGCTGCCAGGTCTGCCGCCGTCAGGTCGTACGCCGCTTCGTCGGCGGCGGCCAGGAGGGACTCGAGGTCCGGGTAGGGGCGGTGGTCGGCTACCCGGTGGGCCCAGTGGGGGCTGTGGAGGCAGGTCAGCAGGGTGTGGTGGACGTCTTCGAGGGGGGCCGTGTTGAAGCGGCCCAGCGGGGAAGACGTGTCCCGGGTCTGCTCGGGTATGGCGACTTGGCCAGGGAGGTGTGTGGGCGTCACGTGATTCGGCAGGGGATGGTGTGAGAGATGTGCCACCACGTTATCGAGAACGGACATGACGTGTCCGACGGATGCCCGAATTTCACCCGCACGGGAGAGTTTCGGAACGCGTGGTGGACGGATGTCGCGTGACTCAGGCCCTAGGTTGGCGCCCGTGAGTCAGCACAGGCGCAGGATCTCGGCATGGACGGACAGGCGGCGGATGCTCGTTGCGGCGGCGACCGTGATGGCGGTCGGGCTCGGTCTCGGGATCTGGGCGGCCGCGGGGGACGAGGGTGATCCCGGGCCGGGTTCGGCGTCCCGGCTGCCCGCGGCCGGAACGACGACGACGTCCGCGGCGGCCCCGTCGGAGAAGCCCAGTCCCCGGCCCAGCCCGAGCCGCACCTACCCGTTGTCGAAGACGCCCCGCACCATCCCCGCCGTACGCGCGCACACTCCCGCCCGTGGGCCCGGCTGGAAGCCGGCGCGCGGTCAGCGGGTGGTCGTGAACGACGCCGAACTCGTCGACGAGGGGCGGCTGCTCGCGGGTGAGCTGGGGCTGTCGTACGCGGGGGAGAAGGACGACGTGCGCGCCGGGGACGTACGGCTGGCGCTGAACGACGACGAGGGCGCGGATCCGGAGTCGTACGCCATGACCGTGCGCGGCGGGCGGGTGAACATCAGCGGGCCCGCGGACTCGGGCGTGTTCTACGGCACCCGGACGCTCAAGCAGGCGGTGCGCGGCGGTGGTACGGCGCCGGAGGGCGTCGTACGCGACGAGCCGGCGAAGCCGCAGCGGGGGCTGATGGTCGACATCGCCCGCAAGCACTTCACGGCCGGCTGGATCGAGGACCGGGTGCGTGAGCTGGCGGACCTGAAGTTCAACCAGCTGGGGCTGCACTTCTCGGACGACCAGGGGTTCCGGATCGAGTCCGACAGCCATCCGGAGATCGTGTCCAAGGAGCATCTGACCAAGGCGCAGGTGAAGAAGATCGTCGAGCTGGGGGAGCGGCTGCATGTGACGGTCGTGCCCGAGATCGACTCTCCGGGGCATCTCGGGGCCGTGATCGCCGCGCATCCCGAACTGCAGCTGCGCAGTGCGCAGGGGGCGGCGCCGCGGGGTGCGATCGACATCTCCAAGGACGAGGCCGGCGCCATCGTCGACGATCTGCTGAACGAGTACGCCGACCTGTTCCCGGGCGGCTACTGGCATCTCGGCGGAGACGAGTACGCGGCGTTGACGTCGGACAACCCCGAGGCCGCCTATCCGCAGCTGGCCTCCGCCGCCACCGAGGCGTACGGCTCCGGCGCCACCGTGGCCGACCTCGCCACCGGCTGGCTCAACGACCGCGCGGACACGATCCGTACGCACGACCGGACGATGCGGGCGTGGAACGACGGCTTCTACGCCGGTACGTCCGTCGAGGCGGCCGAGGATCTCCAGGTCGCCTACTGGACGGGCAAGGAGATCGGGGCGCGGCTGCCGGTGGAGTATCTGAGCGCCGGGCGCGACCTCGTCAATTACAACGACGAGTTCCTGTACTACGTCCTCGGTCAGCCGCAGACCTTCGTCTATCCGACGGGGCAGCGGATCTACGAGCAGTGGACCCCGCGGGTGGTGCGCGGTACGCAGGCAGTGGCGGTGCGGTACGAGGACAAGATCCTCGGCGGCTCCTTCGCCGTGTGGTGCGATCTCGCGGACGCGCAGACCCAGGACCAGGTCGCGGCCGGGATCCGGATGCCGCTGGCGGCGACGGTGCAGAAGCTGTGGAACCCGGGCCGGCCGCAGCTGTCCTGGGCGGAGTTCAAGGCGCTGGCCGAGCGGGTGGGATGACGCCTGGAGTTGTGCGGACACGCGCGAATTGTCCGGTGCTGCTGCGAACTCCCGTGCGACTGTGATGTATTCGGCGCGAGTCGAAGCCAGGAGGGGGCCGGGATGGGTTACTGGGGGTACTTCGTCGTGGGTCGCAGCGAGCGGCCGCTCGAGGAGTTGGCGGCGCTGTCCAGCGCGAGAGGGATGAGCTTACGGGCGTCCGCGCCCGGGGGCTGGCAGGTGTGGGAGTACCCGAGCGGGGACGGCGACGTCGGGAGCATGAACGCGCTGGCCCAGGAGAGCGGGGCGCCCGCGCTCTTCGGATACGTCATGGACAGCGACTGTGTGGTCATCGAGGCGGCGGGGCCGGAGAGCGGGGCGTGGTCGACCTGTCTCGCGCGGGGCGCGATGGCCGGGTACCTCGGCGCCGACGACGAGGGGCTCATGCTGGAGGACTACTTCCTCGAGCCGCGTGACGCCGCCGAGCGGGCCGTCGCCTGGGCCGCGGAGGCCGGGCACGAGGTGTCCGACGGGCCGTTGCTGGACGTTCTCACCGCCGATGCCGATCCGTTGGCCGAAAATCTATTCTTCCGTATGCTCGACCGGCTCGGCGTCGTCCCCCTGTGACACTCCCGGGCCGTCGCACGCAGTAAGGGGAAGTGCGGGCTCCGTAAAGGTAGGCGCCCCGCGAAGCCCCGCAAGGGAGGCGTGGATGAGCCTGGTGGAACTGATCGCGCAGGCCGACGAACGCGGCCTGGCGGCCAGCGGGTTGGCTTGTTTGGATCGCTGCGTACCGCTGCTGGGCGGTGACGACGAGGTGCTGCGGCCGTTGTGGGGGAACCTCGCGGACGGCGGGGACTCCGCCGCGTGGGGCGAACTGCTGGAGCAGGCGCGCGGAAAGCTGGGCATCTCGGATGTCGTGGACGATGCGGATGTCGAGGACGAGGCCGCGCTGCTCGTGAGGCGCATGCTGGCCGCCGCGCCGGCCGTCCGGTCCGCCGCCGAGGCGCGGATGTGGGCCGACGCCTGCTCCGTCGCCGCCCTGCAGATCCACCGGCTCCTCGACGTCGCGGACGACGACGCCTCGCTCGACGCCCGCCGCGAGGGCCGTACGGAGGGCATGCCGCCGCTCGTCGCCGCCGAACTGCGCCGCCAGGTCGCCGTCCTGGAGCTGCTCGCCGGGCATGGCGCGAGCGGCCTGCGCCATGCGCTGGAGGTGTCGACGGAGGGGCGGCGCGTGCTGCGCGCGGTCGTGTCGCGGCGGGCGCGGGGGCGGCGCTGAGCGTTCGGCTCAGGTGACCAGCCACTTCACCACCGCGTCGCCGTACTCCGCCGTGCGGGTGTAGAACGCCGTCAGATCGCGGTGGGACGCGGCGAAGACGCCGTGGACTTCCGGCTCCGTGTCGGGTCCGCCGTACCGCGGCAGCAGCTTGTCGCGCACCGGCCGCCACAGGGCGTCGAAGTCGGCACCCGTGAGGAACGCGGCGACCCGGGCCACCTGCGCGGCGGTCAGCATCAGGAACGGGGGCCTGTCCGGCTCGGGATGGAGCACCGGCCGGCCGCCCAGGACCACATGGGCCCAGGGTCCCTCCTCGGCGTGGTGCGGGGGCGTGCAGGCGTAGAGGAGCTGGTGGTCGAGGTAGTGCTTGTCGAGCATTTCCTCGCGGTGCCGGTCGAGGCGCCGGCGCACGGTGTCCCAGTCGTCCTCGAAGAGCTTCTGCTGCCAGGTGGCGCTGTTGCGCAGGGCCGCGGGTGGTACGGCGCGCAAGTGGAAGTACATGCTCATCGGTGACAAGAGCGCACGGACGCCCCGAATCGTCACTGGGGCGTCAACCTGTCTCACTGAGCGAATCCTGTGCGGGTCGTGCAGGCGGTGGGGCGGTCCTGCACCGGTCTCGCGCAGTGGCCCGATCAGCGTGACGAAATACTCGCTGACCTCGCTCTCCCGTATGTGACGACACAGCAGGAGAGCAGGCCCCACGCTGCGGCGAAGCCGGTGCGGTGGGCGGCGGACGCGGTCGCGACCATGCGCGAGGGCGCGCGGCTGCGGCTCGACTACTCGGCGCAGAGCCTGTGGCGCGTCGACCGGATGATCGAGGAACTGCGCCGCGAGGGCACGCCGTACCCCGCCGTGGAGACCATGCTGCGCGGCTTCGGGGCGTACGCCGGTGAGGTCGTCGTCCGCCAGACCGGCGCCGAGTGGTGGGCGGGCGGCGGCGACCACTGGGTCCGCACGCCCGACGGCCGGCTGTGGGACCCGATCGACGAGGCCCGGCGCTGTTTCGCCGGGGACGGCTCGCTGCGGCTGCTGTGCCGGGACGCGACCCGCGGAACGGCACGCAACTGAGACCGGCCGGGGCCCTGCCCACTGCACAGGACCCCGGCCGACCCGCCTTGCCTACGGCGCCAGCGTCTGGCCCAGCCGGCCGCCCGTCGGCGTGCCCAGCGCGGACTTGCTGAACACGGCCGTCGACGAGTACCCCAGGCCCGCGCTGTTGCTCGGGGTGTACATGAGGATGCCGTCACCCGCGTCCTCGCCCGCCACGCCGAACGTGAGGTCGGCCCGCCCGAACCCGGACAGGTCCGTCAGCGACACCGACGTACCGAACGCGTCGCTGCTCTCGGTGGAGCCGGGCACGCCGGTGGTGTCCTGCGAGATGCCGACCGAGCCGGAGCCGGTGAGGCCGGACGCGCTGCCCTTGATCAGGAGCGCCTGGCCCGCGTTGACCTGGTTGACGCCGCCGCGGGTGATGTCCTCGTTCGGGACGCCCGCGAGCGCGTCGGCGTAGCCGTCGGCGTTGAAGTCGCCGACCGAGACGGAGACGCCCATCGCGTCGTTCGTCTCGTCGGCTCCGGGAACTCCCGTGCTGTCCTGGTGGATCGTCGTCATCCCGGTGGTGGTGAAGCCGGTGGACGAGCCCGGGACCATCGTGACCTGGCCGCCGGTCCTGCCGCCGGACTCGGCGGCGATGGGCTGGCCGATGACGATGTCGTCGTAGCCGTTGCCGTTGACGTCGCCCGCGGTGATGGAGCGACCGCCCTTGACGGAGATCACGCCCACCTTGGCCAGGCCGGTGGCCGAGCCCGCGAAGCGGACGACGCGGCCGATGCCGCCGGTGTCGCGGTAGTTGAGCGCCACGTCCGTGTAGCCGTCCCGGTTGAAGTCGCCGGTCGCGGCGTCCAGGTAGGCGAGCGAGCCGGATGCGGTGGTGAGGGTGCCGTACTTGTACGCGCCGCCGGTCTGCCGGACGTTCCAGTTGCCGCCCTTACCGGTGCCGGCCGAGAAGACGTCCGCTCTGCCGTCGGCGTCGAAGTCGCCCACGGCGACCGTCGTGCCGAGCTTGGCGCCCGCCGCCGTGACCCCAGTCGTGGTGTACGAGAAGCCGGTTGTCAGGGCGGGGCCGTACATCACCGTGACCTGGCCGCGGTCGGCGTTGCCGCTGGTGTCGTCCTCGCCGGGGGAGCCGATCGCGAGGTCGGCGTGGCCGTCGCCGTTGACGTCGCCCCAGGCGGTCGCGGTGCCGAAGGCGTCGCCGGTCTCGGAGGTGCCGGGGACGCCGGCGCTGTTCTGGGTGAGGCCCAGCTTCGCCGTGGCGGCGGGGCCGTCGATGCCGCCCGGGACCACGGTCACCCGGTTCGCCTTCGGGGTGCCGGCGACCAGGTCGTCGATGCCGTCGCGGTTGAAGTCGGCGGTCGGGATCGCGGAGTTCTTGCCCGCGCTCGCCGCGAAGCGCCGGATCTCGGCCAGCTTGGCGTAGAGGTTCTTGCCCGGGCAGGCGGTGGCGAAGCCGTCGCGGTGACCGGAGATGGTGTTGAGCGTGGCCTGCTGGCCCTCGTCCCAGACGCCGGTGTCGGCGCCCGCGGTCAGCGTGACCTTGCCGGTCGGGTTGCCGCCGTACTGGCCGAGCTTCCAGGCGGCGACGCGGGCCACGGACTCCAGGGTGGCCCGGGTCGGCCGGCCCGCGGGCTTCGCGGGAGTGGTGGCCGTGGCGGCGGCGCCCTCGAAGTCGCCGAGGACGGCGATGCCCGTCGAGTCACCGTTGAAGCCGTACGTGTGCGCGCCGCGCACCGGCAGGTCGACGCCGCCCGCGCGGCCCTCGAAGATCCGGCCGCACTTGTCGACCAGGAAGTTGTAGCCGATGTCGTTCCACTGCTCGGTCTCGACGTGGTACGCCATGATGCCGCGCACCAGCGAAGCCGACTCGGCGCAGCTGTAGTTGTTCGTGCCGACCGTGTGGTGCACGAAGACCGCGCTGACCTTCTCGATGTACTCCGCCGGGTCGTCGACCATCGACTCGTCGGCGCCCCACTGGGCGCGGGAGATGATCGGCGGCCGGTGGACGGTGGAGGGCGGAGCGGTGGGGACGGTCGCCGTGGGAGTCGGGCTGGCGCTCGCGCTGGGGCTCTGGCTCGCGCTCGGGCTTGAACTCTGGCTCGGGGACGGGCTGTTGCTCTCAGCTGGGGAGGTCGAGGCCGACCGGGACGGTGATCCGGTGTCGGACGGCGACCCGCTCGGGTCCTCGACGACGAAGGCCGCGGCCTCCATGTCGGAGCCTGAGCCGTCGAGCGCCTTGTTCTTCGCCTCCGCGGCGGTCACGCCGGGGTCGACGAGGTTGATCTCAAGCCCCTTGGGCAGACCGGCACTCGCCGATCCGTCCGCCGCGACGACACGGGCCTCGACGCCGTCGGACGGCCCGACCCAGAGCGGTTCGGAGCCGCCACGGGCGTCCTCGGCGCCGGGCTCGGCGCGGTCGACGGGGTGCGCCTCGTCGACGTCCAGGTCCTGCCAGCCGGTCCACTCGCCGGTCTCGACGCTCCGGGTCCGCACCTGCGCGGTCCCGTCGAGCGCCTGGGCGTCCTCGGCCCAGGTGACGCCGAGCAGCGAGAACTGCTGGGTGCCGGTCCTGGCGAGTGCCCGCTTGCCGGTGCCGGCGGCCTTCATGGTGAGGTCGTGGACCCGCACCGGCCGCTTGTCGCGGGCGACTTGGGCCGCCTCATCGGAACTCGGTTCGGCGACCGCGTAGGTCACGACTCCCGCGCCCCCCAGTACCACTGCCCCGATGGTGAGCCACGCTCTTCGCTTGAGGCTCAGTGGTTTGTATGCATGGGTCGTCTTGCGACTCAAATGTCCCACCCCTAGGAATCAACACAAGGCCCACCCGTCACACAGGTCGGCGATCCTTACAGCGCCTGACGATCTGTGAACATCACGGGATGGGGATGTGTCCTGCGTCACTCCCTTCACCGGCGGGACGCCGGAGGCGCTGTGACACTTCTGTGAAGCCCGGCGCTGATGACCGTGGGGGCTGTTCGCGCGGCGGTGACGTCGCGCCGGGCGGTCCGCCACGGACTCGGTACGAACGAGGACAGTTCTTGGGCCAGGGAAAGGAACCCCGCCGCGTGCACGCGTACGACGGGGAACTGGGCGTGGCCGTCGCGCGGGCCCAGGACGGTGACGAGGCCGCTTTCGCGGTCGCGTACCGGATCGTGCAGCCCGGACTGCTCGGCTATCTGCGCGGGATCGTCGGCGACGACGCGGAGGACGTGGCCTCGGACGCGTGGCTGGAGATCGCCCGGGACCTCGGGCGGTTCCAGGGCGACGGGGCCGGGTTCCGGGGCTGGACGGCGACCATCGCCCGGCACCGGGCGCTGGATCATCTGCGCAGGCAGAAGGTGCGGCCCCGGTCGACGGCGACGGAGCAGGACGTACTGGATCTGCCCTCCGCGCACAGCACGCACGACCAGGCGCTGGAGGCCATCTCCACCGAGTACGCCCTGGAGCTGGTCCGCGGGCTGCCGCGCGAGCAGGCCGAGGCCGTACTGCTGCGGGTGGTGGTCGGCCTCGACGGCCCCGCCGCCGCCCGCGTCCTGGGCAAGCGGCCGGGCGCGGTGCGCACCGCCGCGTACCGGGGGCTGAAGCGCCTGGCGCAGCAGTTGGGAGTCGAGGGTGTGACGGATGACGGCTCCCGGACGCTGGGGGAGTCGACATGAGCGATGACGCCGGCGGGCCGCCGGACAGGCCGGAGGGCCGGACGAGGAACGGGATCGGACATGGGTGAACGGCAGCGCGGAGACCGGGCCGCATCCGGCCGCCGGGGTGCGCGACCGGGCGACGCCGTGTCCGGACCCGGGCGGGCACACGACGGGGCCGGTCTGGAGGCACTGCTGGCCGCCGCGATCCGCGAAGGCGGTGTCGACGCGGCGGGCGAGCAGCGAGCCGTGGCCGCGTTCCGGGCCGCCCGGGACGCCGGCGAGCACCGGGCTCGCACCCGCCACCGCGACGACTGGCGGCCCCGGGAGCGGCGGGGCGTGAAGCGCTCGCTGAAGGCCACGCTCTCCCTGTTCCTCGCGAGCCTCACGCTGGGCGGGGTCGCGGTCGCCGCGATCGGCACGGCCGGGTCCTCCTCCGACGACGCCGACGGCGGCCACCGGCGCCCGCCCGCCTCTTCCGGCCCGGCCGACGCGCCGGCCGCGGAGCCTTCGGTGACGGAGTCCGTACGTCCGGACCGTCCCGCCACCGCCCAGGACACCGAGGCGCACTGCCGCGCCTACGAGCACGTCAAGGGCAACGGCAAGGCCCTGGAGTCGACCGTCTGGCAGCGCCTGATCGCGGCCGCGGGCGGGGAGCGGAACGTCGCCGCTTACTGCGCCGGGCAGCTGACCGACAGTGAGAAGGGCAACGCCGACAACGCCGACAACGCCGATAACGCCGACAAGGCGGACAAGAACGGTAAGGGCGGCGCTCAGGCCGGGGTCGGCAACCCCAAGGGGAAGAAGCAGTAGCCCCGCCCGACCACCTCATGCGCCCCCTGCATACGCACTAGTGTGTTGCGGCAGAACAGCCCTGTGACGCATGGGACTTGGAAGGGTGACAGGCGATGCCGCTGAGCACCGACGAGCCGGAGTCCATCGGCGCGATAGGCGGCTACACGCTCGTTCAACGCCTCGGCAGCGGCGGCATGGGGGTCGTCTACCTCGCCCGCTCCGCCTCGGGCCGCCACGTCGCCGTCAAGGTCGTACACGCGCAGTACGCGCAGGACGAGGAGTTCCGCACCCGCTTCCGCCAGGAGATCGCCGCGGCGCGGCGAGTCAGCGGGGCGTTCACCGCCCCCGTGGTGGACGCGGACCCGGACGCCGAACTGCCGTGGATGGCGACGCTGTACGTGCCGGGCCGCACTCTGGATGACATCGTTGCCGAGCAGGGCCCACTCGGCGGGCCCGGACTGCGCACGCTGGCCCTGGGGCTGGTGGAGGCGCTGCGGGACATCCACCAGGCCGGTGTCGTGCACCGGGACCTGAAGCCGAGCAACGTGCTGATGGCAGACGACGGCCCGCGCGTCATCGACTTCGGCATCTCGCGGGCGGCCGACAACGAGGCCCTCACCGTGACCGGACGACTCATCGGCACCCCGCCCTTCATGTCCCCGGAGCAGTTCGCCTCGCCCAGGGACGTCACCGCCGCCTCGGACGTCTTCTCGCTGGGCTCGCTCCTGGTGTACGCCGCCACCGGCAACCGCCCCTTCGACGGCGGCAGTCCGTACATGACGGGCTATCAGGTGGTGCACGAGCAGCCGACCCTGAGCGGCGTCGCCGAGCCGCTGCTGGGCGTCGTCGTGCGCTGTCTGGCCAAGGACCCGGCCGACCGGCCTCAACTCGCCGAACTGCACCGGCTGTTCAGGTCCCTGCCGGACGTGGCCGACGCCCCGGCGGTGAGCGCCCCGCCGACCGTGCCGGGACACCGGAGGCGCTCCCGGGGTGCCGGCGACACCACCGCCGCTGGGCGCGCGGGCCGCGGACGCCGCACGCGGCGGCTGGTTCTCCTCGCCGCCGCCCTGGCCGTCACCGGGGTGTCCGTGTCGGCGTACCACCTCATGTCCAGCGCCCGGACCACCGAGGCGGGTCCCGGGGTGAGCGCCTCCGCGTCCTCGCCCCCGGCACTCCCCGACGGCTGGCGGCCCTGGCAGACGAAGCTCACCCGAGCCGTACGGGATGACTCGCAGAGCATCAACGTGGACAGTGTGGACGCCGGCTGTGTGTCCGCCGGATCCGCCCTGTACTGCCCGGGCACCGGCTTCACGGTGGCCCGTCTCGACGCCGCGTCGGGCCGTGTCGCGTGGCGGTACGGCAACAGCGCCCAGGCGGCCGAGCGGCCCCTGGGCGTGCGGGACGGGATCGTGTACACGTACGAGCAACCGGACGAGGTGTACGCGGACCAGCGGGTGATCGCTCTCGACGCCGACACGGGCAAACGCCTCTGGACCCGGGACGTCGACGCGAGCCACCGCGTCGCCCTGTTCGACGGCGGTGTCCTGACGGTGTCGGACACCGCGAACGCGTTCGTCGCCCTCGACCTCACGTCGGGCCAGGAACTTTGGCGCGCCCCGGCCAAGTCGTCGGCGGGCAGCCTCTGTTCCCCGGTGGTCCTCGGCGACGCACCCTACGGCCTGTGCGCCGACGCGAACGACCCCGGCACGGGCCCGGCCGGCTTGTTGCTCCTCGACCCGGACGTCGGAACGGCTCGTGAACTCGACCCGCTGCCCGCGGGCGCGACCCCGCTCGGCACCCTCGGCGGGTGGCCGCTTTTCGTGTTGCCGAAGAGCACCACCGAGTACGAGTCGGACGACGGCCGGGACGAGTCGTACACCACCCTGCTGCGGGTGAACCCGACCACCGGCACCGCCACCAGGATCTTCCTGGAGGGCGCCCCGCGCGGCACGCCCACCGTGATCGACGGGACCGTGTACTTCGCCCGCCCCGACGGAACGGTCACCGCGGTCAAGGCATCCAACGGCGCCCGGCTGTGGCAGCGGGACACACAGATCGAGAACCTGTCGGCTCCGGTGCGCTCGACGGCGTACGGCACCGTCCACTTCGCCAACCGCTACGGCCGCCTCGTCGCCTTGGCCCAGGACACCGGGGCCGTCCGCTGGACCACGGCCAAGCTGGATGATCCGGGCACTTCGGCCGAGAACACGATCCCGAGCGTGCTGCTGGTGAAGGACGCGATCGTGGCCGTGGCAGGTGACACGGCCTTCTCCGTGCGCCCCGATCAGGAGTGAGGGACGACGCGGAGACGGCCGGGGCCGCCACCCCCCACAGGAGAGGCCCCGGCCGTCGCGCGGCACGGGCCGCGCGGCGGCCCGTATCTCCTACAGCGCCATGAGTGCGTTTTCTGTCACACCACGCGCCGTCCCGAGGTGGTTGCATCTTGTACGGACATGGACGAGCAGCGGTTTCAGGTCGTAACGTGCCTTTCGCGCCGGACGGGGAAGGTGACTGATCACGGTGAGCCGTGGCTGAGAAGCCGCGGCGGCTACTGACCATCTACCGAGGAATGCGGGTGCTGGGGGACGACGCGGAGCTGACTGCCGCGGTGCTTGCGGCACAGGACGGGGACGAGACCGCTTTCCGGACTGTGTACCGCGCGGTGCACCCGCGGCTGATCGGGTACGTCCGGACGCTCGTCGGCGAGTACGACGCCGAGGACGTCGCCTCCGAGGCCTGGCTGCAGATAGCCCGTGACCTGGAGCGGTTCAGCGGGGACGCGGACCGCTTCCGCGGCTGGGCCGCCCGGATCGCCCGCAACCGCGCGCTGGACCACATACGGATGCGCGGCCGGCGCCCGGCGATCGGCGGCGACGAGACCGAGCTGACCGGGAAGGCCGCCGAGTCCGACACGGCCGGCGAGGCGATCGAGGCGCTGGCCACGGACAGCACGCTCTCGCTCATCGCCCGGCTGCCGCAGGACCAGGCCGAGGCCGTCGTCCTGCGCGTGGTGGTGGGCCTCGACGCCAAGACCGCCGCGGAGACCCTCGGCAAGCGCCCGGGTGCGGTGCGCACGGCCGCGCACCGGGGCCTGAAGCGGCTCGCCGAACTGCTCGGCGCCCCTCCGGAGGCGGATCCGGAATCGATCGGCGGGCTCGACGCGCTGCCACCCCAGAGAGAACCGCAGGACCGTGCGGTGACGTCCGCGAGTGTGACGCATACGCGTGCGCGGACGCAGAAGGACATGTGATGGCCGACGAGCAGTACAGATGGCTGGACCGCGAAACGGCGGAACTCCTCCTGCGCGGTGAGTCACTGGAAGCTGTCGACCCCGCTGACCACGAACAGGCCGCCCGGCTCGCCGAAACCCTCGGTGCGCTGTCCGCCGTACCCCCACAGGCCGACGACGCCGAACTCCCCGGTGAGGCCGCCGCGCTGGCCGCGTTCCGCAAGGTGCGCGCCGAGAAGGGCGAGCCGGCGGTCGTCTTCGGCGGTGCCCGGCACGGGGCCGCCGACGCGGGCCTGGTCCGGATCGGCGTCCCCGCCGGCACCGACCGGCGTCCCCGCTGGGCCCGCCCGTTGCGCCTGGGCCTGGCCGCCTCGGTGGCCGCCGTCATGGTCGGCGGCGTCGCCGCCGCGGCCGGAATCGGGCTCCTGCCCACCCCGTTCGGCGGTGACGAACCGGCGCCCGGCGCCTCGGTCTCGGCCGCCGTGAGCCCCGACCGCCCCCTGGTGTCGACTCCGCCGAGAGACACCCCGGACGGCGGAACCGGAACGCCCGAGCCGAGCGGGCCCCCGAGCGGCCCCGGCGCCGGCGCACCCCCGCAGAACACCCAGCCCGGCGACAAGGCTCCCGACGAGACCCCCGGCACCGAGCACCACGGGGACGGCTTCCGCAACTGGTGGGGCTCCGTCACCGACGCCTGCCGCGACGTGCGCGCCGGCAAGGAACTGCCCCCCGACCGCCGACGTGCGCTGGAGGGCATGGCGGGCGGCTCCGGGCGCGTGACGAAGTACTGCAAGGCCGTCCTGAACACGGCCGACGGCGACGGTGGGTCCGGCGACTCCGACGACCGCTCCGGCAGGGACAGGGGCGACAGGAGGGGCGACGACGAGCAGGACCGCGGCGGTGACGACGACGGCGGTGGCATAGCGCCCGGCGACACGGGGGGCGACAATCCCCTGCTGCCCGGCCTCACGCCGCTGCAGCCGAAGCGGGCGACGACGACCTCCCCGGAGGCGGAACCGACGCCGTCCTCTCCCGCGCCGACGCCCAGCCCCTCGTACAGCGCCCTTGGCTCCCCTGAGCCTGATTCGGGCCTCTGACCTGCGATTTTGCCGGTGCTGGAGCTTTTCTCGCGGCGAGTGTGACATTTTCGGCCGCCCTGGCGCAGTAATGAATGAGCCGACTGGTCATCGGCCGTCGCACGGAGCCGGGGTTCCCCCCGTACCTACGGCTCGTGCAAACGGCGCGGGCGGGACACGTTCCCCCAGTCCCACCCGCGCCCCACACACCGCTTCTCACCAGTGGACGACGACCTTGTCGCCGTTCCTCACCTGCGCGAACAGACGCGCGATCGCCGCCTCGTCCCGTACGTTGACGCAGCCGTGCGAGGCACCGGCGTAACCGGTGGCCGCGAAGTCCGACGAGTAGTGCACGGCCTGGCCGCCGCTGAAGAACATCGCGTACGGCATCGGCGAGTCATAGAGCGTCGACACGTGGTGCCGCGACTTCCAGTAGACGCTGAACACACCTTCCCGGGTGGGCGTGTACTGCGAGCCGAACCGCACCGGGACCGTCAGGACGGTCCGTCCGTCGATCATCCAACGCAGGGTCCGGCTCGTCTTGCTGATGCACAGCACCCGGCCGGTCATGCAGCGCGTGTCGGGGGCGTCGGCCGGCTGGCCGCCCATCAGATACAGGTCCCACTGGCCCGGCTCCCGCGTCATGTTCAGCAGCCGCTGCCAGGTGACGGCGTCGGTCTCCCCGGTCCGGGGCAGCCCGCGTTTGCCCTGGAAGCCCTTGACCGCCTGCTCGGTCAGGTCGTCGTACGTCCCCGTCGGCCCGTCGAACAGCCAGGCGACCTGCCGCAGCCGGGCCTGCAGCTCACGCACGTCCCGCCCGGTGTCGCCGGGCTTCCACAGGACCTTGGGCTTGGGAGGGATGGGGGAGGGCGTGGACGGCTTGGCGCTGGGGGCGGAGCCGGCCTTGTCGTCGGCCGCCGGGGTACGGGACAGCTCTATGCGCACGGGCGGCGGCTGTCCGCCCTCCGAGCCCGCGGCCTGCACCGTGCACCCGGTCAGCACGCACACTCCGGCGAGCGCGCCTGCCCACGATCTCTCCATGCCCCTGTTACGCATCCAGACCCCCGTCGTCTCACGGCCCGAGCTGTAGGTCACCTGAGATGTTCCCCGCGGGTGACGGGTCGCGAACTTGGCGGCATGGTGGAGATCGGGGCCGAGCAACGCGGGAGGCACACGCATGACGCGCGAGTCGGAGTCCGGACTGCCCATCGAGCCGGTGTACGGGCCGGCGGCGCTCGACGGCTGGGACCCGGCCGAGAAGCTGGGCGAGCCGGGGTCGTACCCCTTCACCCGGGGCGTATACCCGTCCATGTACACGGGCCGCCCGTGGACCATGCGCCAGTACGCCGGTTTCGGCACGGCGGCCGAGTCCAACGCCCGCTACCGGGACCTGATCGCGCACGGCACGACCGGCCTCTCGGTCGCCTTCGACCTGCCCACCCAAATGGGCCACGACTCCGATGCGCCGATCGCGCACGGCGAGGTCGGCAAGGTGGGCGTGGCGATCGACTCGGTCGACGACATGCGGGTGCTGTTCGGCGGGATCCCGCTGGACCAGGTCTCCACGTCCATGACGATCAACGCGCCCGCGGCACTGCTGCTGCTCCTGTACCAACTGGTGGCCGAGGAGCAGGGGGTGAGCGCCGACCGGCTCACCGGCACCGTCCAGAACGACGTACTGAAGGAGTACATCGCGCGCGGGACGTACATCTTCCCGCCGAAGCCCTCCCTGCGGCTGATCGCGGACATCTTCAAGTACTGCCGGGCCGAGATCCCCAAGTGGAACACCATCTCGATCTCCGGCTACCACATGGCCGAAGCGGGCGCCTCACCCGCGCAGGAGATCGCTTTCACCCTGGCGGACGGTATCGAGTACGTCCGTACGGCGGTGGCGGCGGGCATGGACGTCGACGACTTCGCCCCCCGTCTGTCCTTCTTCTTCGTGGCGCGTACGACGATCCTGGAGGAGGTCGCCAAGTTCCGCGCGGCGCGCAGGATCTGGGCACGGGTCATGCGGGAGGAGTTCGGCGCGCGGAACCCGAAGTCGCTGATGCTGCGCTTCCACACCCAGACGGCGGGCGTGCAGCTCACCGCACAGCAGCCCGAGGTGAACCTGGTCCGCGTCGCCGTCCAGGCCCTGTCCGCGGTGCTCGGCGGCACCCAGTCCCTGCACACCAACTCCTTCGACGAGGCGATCGCGCTGCCGACGGACAAGAGCGCGCGCCTGGCCCTGCGGACCCAGCAGGTGCTGGCCTACGAGACGGACGTGACGGCGACGGTGGACCCCTTCGCCGGCTCCTACGTCATCGAGTCGATGACCGACGACGTGGAGGCGGCGGCGGTCGAGCTGATGACGAAGGTCGAGGAACTCGGCGGTGCGGTCGCGGCGATCGAGCGGGGCTTCCAGAAGGGTGAGATCGAGCGCAACGCGTATCGGATCGCCCAGGAGACGGACTCCGGCGAGCGGGTGGTCGTAGGCGTCAACCGCTTCCGCCTCGACGAGGAGGAGCCGTACGAGCCCCTCCGCGTCGACCCGGCCATCGAGCGCCAGCAGGTGGAACGTCTCGCCAAGCTGCGGGCGGAGCGGGACCAGCGGGCGGTGGACTCGGCCCTCGCGGCCCTGAAGAAGGCCGCCGAGGGACAGGACAACGTGCTGTATCCGATGAAGGAGGCGCTGCGGGCCCGGGCGACGGTCGGGGAGGTGTGCAACGCGCTTCGGGAGGTGTGGGGGGCCTATGTGCCGAGCGACACGTTCTGAGCGGCCTGGCCGACGCGGGCCAGGTAGTCCGTGAGCCCGGCCGCCCGGTCACCGGCCCAGCCGACGTAACCGTCCGGCCGTACGAGAAACAGCCCGGTCCCGTACGTCCCCAGCCCCGCCCCGCCGACGACCCGCACCGACTCCGGAACCCGAGGGGCCGGGGCGCCGATGGCCAGCAGCGTCCAGTGCGGCCCGCGGAAGGCGTCGAAGAGGCGTACGCCGTCCAGCGTGCCGTCGGGTGCGCGGTCGCCCGCCCGCACCGGGCCCGGGGCGTCACGGGTCTCCCTCGTCAGTGTCGAGTCCCGGTAGCCCAGCCCGAGTTGGTGGGTTGCCGCGCCACGCCGTACCTCACCGCGGTGCACGCTCGTCGACAACCCCAGCATCTCCGCCGCGACGGCCCGCCGCTCCTCCTCGTAGGTGTCGAGCAGTTCCTCGGCCGCCCCCTCCCGTAGCACCGCGCCCAGCTTCCAGCCGAGGTTGTAGGCGTCCTGCACGCTGGTGTTGAGCCCCTGCCCGCCGGCCGGCGAGTGCACATGCGCCGCGTCGCCCGCGAGGAACACCCGGCCGTCGCGGAAGCGGTCCGCCAGGGCCGCCCGCGGGCGGAAGTCCGAGGCCCAGCGCACTTCGGTCACGTCGTCGGGGGCGAGGTGCGAGCGGTCGGCGACGAGTTCGCGGATGCCGTCGAGGGACAGGTCGGGATCGGTGCCCTCGGGGAAGCGGGCGGTCAGCTGGAAGTCCTCGGTGCCGGCGAGCGGGCAGATCGCGAGGTAGTCCTCGCCCTCGCGCGGCGGGAAGAGGTGCCAGTTGTCGCGGTCGAGGCCGGTGATCCGTACGTCCGCCACAAGCGTCGGGCTCGGATCCACCGTCTCCCCGGTCATGCCGATGCCCAGCGCCCGGCGCACGGCCGAACGGCCCCCGTCGGCGGCGACCAGGTAGCGGGCGCGGATCTGGTCCCCCGAGGCGAAGTGCGCGGTCACGCCCGCCGGATCCTGCTCGACCGAAGCGACCTCGCGGCCGAACTCGACCCGCCCTCCGAGTTCCACCAGCCGGGCGAAGAGGATCTCCTGGGTGCGCCACTGCGGCACCATCCACGGCCTGTTGTACGGCGCGTCCTCCGTCGCCTCGACCGGGTCGAACATCTGGTGCTCGCCCGCCCGTCGGCCGTCCTGCCAGATCATCCCGACCGGGTAGCCGCCGCTGGCCGCGCGGATCGCGTCCAGCACGCCCAGGTCGTCGAAGACCTCCATCGTGCGCGGCTGGATGCCCTTGCCGCGTGAGCCCGGGAACAGCCGGTCCGCCCGCTCCACCACCAGGGCGTCCACACCACGCCGGGCCAGGTCCACACCGAGGGCCAGTCCGGTGGGGCCCGCGCCGACGATCAGCACGTCCGTGGAAACAGTCATGATCCACTCTCCTTAACGCTGTTAAGTTCCGTTGATGACGAGAGTGCCCTTAACGCTGTTAAGCTGTCAAGTGTGAGCACGGAACGCCGAGCGCCCCTCGACCGCAAGCGGGTCGCGGACACCGCCCTGAAGCTTCTGAACGAGGTCGGTCTGGACGGGCTGAGCCTGCGCGCCATCGCCAAGGAACTCGACGTCAAGGCGCCCGCCCTGTACTGGCACTTCAAGGACAAGCAGGCGCTGCTCGACGAGATGGCGACCGAGATGTACCGCCGGATGGCGGCCGGGACGTCGCTCGATCCCGGGGACACCTGGCAGGAGCGGCTGCTGAAGTCCAACCGTGGTCTGCGCACGGAGCTGCTCCGCTACCGCGACGGCGCCAAGGTGTTCAGCGGCTCACGCTTCACCGCTCTGGAGCACGCCGGGCAGATGGAGGAGAACCTGCGCCTGTTCACGGCCGCCGGGTTCACCCTCGCCCAGGCGGTCCGCGCGACCCAGACGACGTACCTCTACACCCTCGGCTTCGTCACCGAGGAACAGGGCGTCCAGCCGCTGCCGGGCGAGCGCCGCGAGGGCTTCGACGTAGCAGAACGCGCCCGCCTGATGGCCGACTTCCCTCTGTCGGCCAAGGCGGGCGCGGAGCTTTTCCAGGATTTCGGCCAGCACTTCGAGGAAGGGCTGGCCCTGATCATTTCAGGGATCGAGGCACACTACGACGCCGGCTGACGAAGCGCCCCAAAGGGGCGCGGGGAACTGCGCGACCAGCCACGACGGCGCAGCAGCCGAAGGACGACACAGCGCGGCACTACCCGCGGAGCGCCCTGCGCGCCGCCCGGGTCACAATCGGCGGCAACAGGTCCCGGCCGATGCGCCGCGCGAGCGACGGCCGGCGCTTCGGGGCGGCCGGAACCACCGGCTCCGGCTCCTTGTAGTAGCGGGAGCGCGGGAAGTCCGGCGGCTGCATCCCCTTCTTGGCGCGGGTGCGCACCAGCCGGTGCCCGGCGGCCTCCTGGATGCTCAGCCCGACGTCCGTGCGCTCCCGGATCATGGTGAGCAGCTCCTCCTGGACGGGCCCGGGGTCGCCCCAGGTGCCGTACAGCTTCTGCGTGCTGAGGCAGATCGGGCGCAGCCCGCGGTTGAGGACGGCCTCCCAGGTGGCGACCGAGACGCCCGGGGTGTGCTCCGAGCGGAAGTCGTCGAGGACGACGATGCCGTCGGGCAGCAACAGGTCGTGCGCGGCGCCGATGTCGTCGCGGACGTGCTCGTACAGGTGCGAGGCGTCGATGTGGAGGAAGCGGCAGCTGCCGGGGTCGACCTCCTTCGAGATCAGGGAGCTGGGGCCCTGGATCACCTTCGGGAGGGTGTCGTGGAAGGCGAGGTAGTTCCGCTCGAAGGCCTGCCGGGTGAGGGACCCGTACGACTTGTTGTGCTCGGCCCGGTTCGCCCCGTCGGGAGCGTCGCTCTCGAACAGGTCGCACACCGTGAACTTCTCGCCGTCCCCCAGGTGCTGACCCAGCAGGATCGCGCTTTTGCCCATGAAGACGCCGAGTTCCACCAGGTCTCCGGGTTGCCCCAGTCTTTCCTGCCGGTCCAGGAACCAGGTGAAGAGCACCTGGTCCAGTGGGGGGAACCAGCCAGGGACGTCCTTGAGTTCTCCGGGATCCGCGGAGATCTGCTGTGGATTTGCCATGAAGCGAGCCTGCTCAATCAGTGCCGGGCAATCTATCTGCGGACTGAACGTCAGGTGAACAAAATCCCCCAAACGGACAGCCCTGCGGCCACCAGCGTAGGGGGACGAACCCCCTCAGCGCGTCTTGGCGAGCGCGGTTCGCAGCCGCGGTGTGAGTGGCTTCTCGACGAAGCGGTGCAGCAGCCAGGCCAGCAGCAGCATCGCGGCGACCGTCAGGATGAACGTCAGCCCCGACGATACGTACATCTCCTTGTGGAGCGCGTGTATCACCACCCAGCCGAGGTGCTCGTGGACCAGGTAGAAGGGGTACGTCAGGGCTCCGGCCACGGTCAGCCAGCGCCAGTTCGCCCAGTTCAGCCAGCCCAGCGCGATCGCGGCGACGGCCACGAAGCCGAACGTCACGATGGCCACGATCACCAGCTGGGAGCGGTTGGCGAAGGCGTCCGGGCTGGGCGCGCGCCACAGGCTCTCCACCACGGTGTGCTGTCCGATCAGCCAGCTCACCGCCACGATGCCCCAGCCGTAGACGTCCTTGCGGTCGCGGTGGATGAGGTAGAGGCCGACGCCGCCGATGAAGAAGGGCGCGTACTCGGGCATCAGCACGATGTCGAGGAATGGTTCCTTCGCACCCTTCGCGATCGCCGCCAGCAGCGTCCAGCCCGCGCAGAACATGATCACCCGCTGCCGGGTCGCCCCCGGCAGCACGACGCACAGCGCGAACAGCGCGTAGAAGCGGACCTCGGCCCACAGAGTCCAGCAAACGCCGAGCACCCGGTCCACGCCCAGCGGATACTGAAGCATCGTCATGTTGACCAGGGTCTCGCTCGGCGACAGCGCCTTGTAGGTGACCATCGGCAGGGCGAACACGGCCGTCACGATCAGGATCGCGGCCCAGTACGCGGGCAGCAGCCGGGAGGCACGCGAGGCGAAGAACGACTTCAGGGGCCGGCCCCAGCCGCTCATGCAGATCACGAAGCCGCTGATGACGAAGAAGATCTGGACGCCGAGACAGCCGTAGGAGAACCAGGTGTGGAGGGTGGGGAACTGGTGCTTGGCCGAGCCGCCCCAGGCCGTGGTGACCTCTCCGCCCCGGCCGCCGTAGTGGTAGGCGGCCACCATCAGGGCGGCGACGAGCCGCAGGCCGTCGAGGGCGCGCAGTCGGGTTTCGCGGCGTTTCGTCCGTTCTGGCTTCCGGTCCGGGACTGGGGCCGTCTCGGACGCGGGTCGGACGGTCATGCTGGTCACGAAATTCCCCTCGACGGGTTCTCCTGTGGGTGGCCCCAGCACATTAGTCCGAATCACAGACTAGCCTTGGTTGACGCGGCTACGATTATCCGTCTGGTTGCAGGGAGTTCACCTTCAGGTCGTTTTGACTTCCTAATTTTTTCCTCCATCCCCCCACGGATGCGCAAACAGTTTCAAGATCCCCCCACTTGCCTGTACACGGCAGCAAACATGAAGCATTGGCTTGGCAAAAAAACAGGAGCGCCATGACGAGGGTCCAGAACAGACGGGCACGTGCGCGTGGGGGGGAGCTGGACGACTGCTTGCGCGCGTGCGCTGTACACAGCGGCAAACTCGTCGGAAGCATCGACCGCCGCCGCATCGACCTCTCCGAGCAGTTGCGGAAGCTGCTGGTGGTGTGGGGAACAACACCCGCCGCGACGGCGCCCGCCCCGGCGTCCGGTGCCACGGCGCTGCTCAAGCGTGCGGTCAAGGGTTCGGCGGCGGCCCCCAGCGGCGGCATCGCCCCTGAACTGCTCGACGCCCTGCTCGCCGTCGCCAACCAGGCACTCAAGTGCGGCTACGACGACGAGCTCAACCTCGCCCTGGTGATCAGCGACACCGTGCTGGCCCACCGCAAGAACTCCCGCGCCGGCTGGCGGCTGCGTGCCCGCCTGCTGGAGGCCCTCGGCGAGGAGACCGAGGCGCAGGAGGCCTACGAGCGCTACCTCGGCCTCACCGACGAGGACGGCTTCGGCGTCACCGCGAAGATCGCCGGCCTGAAGGTCGCCGCCGACCGCGAGCGGCAACTGCTGGAGCTGCTGAAGCGTCAGGTCCCGGGCGCCGAGGCGTTCGCCCGCGGCAACCCCACCGAGATCTGGGCCGAGGGCCTCACCGCGCACGCCCTCGGTGACTGGGCCGCGGCCGAGCCCCGCATGGTCGGCGCGCTGCTCGCGCTGGCGGACGACGGCGCCCCCGTCGCCGACCGCCAGGACCTGCTCAGCCAGTACCTGGACCTGCGTGTCACCGTCGACAGCGATGTCACCGCGCTCACCGAGGTGCTCGCGCTCTACGCCGAGCAGCGCCGCAGCCGGATGCGCGGCCCGGTCGCCGACCCCTCGATCGGCGGGGTGAAGTGGATCAGCCTGGGCGAGTTCCGTAACCGGATCGCCGGCAAGTCCGTCTGCCTGATCGCCAACTCCGGCCGGGTCGGCGCGAGTTCGATGGGCGCCGAGATCGACGCGTACGACATCGTGGTGCGCTTCAACTCGTACAAGATCGACCCGAAGCACACCGGCAGCCGTACCGACATCCACGCCACGATCCACAAGCACGGCTTCAACTGGGAGAAGCCGGTCGACACCCGGCTCGTCTTCGGCGGCATCTCCGGCGACTGGAAGTGGTCGCTGCGCAACCGGCTGGTGCCCGGCGCGCAGACCCACCTCGGCGACGAGTCGCTGCGCTGGCCCGTGCGCAACATCGGCCGGCTGTCCAGCGACCAGTGGTCCGGCATCCCGACCACCGGCTTCAACATGCTGTTCCTGCTGGACTTCCTGGACGTCAGCCCCACCCTGGACCTGATCGGCTTCGACTTCTACGAGAGCGGCGCCTACCGCGTCCAGGAAGCGATGAAGCTCGCCATCACGTCCGTCCACGAGTACACCAGCGAGAAGGCATGGGTCATGGAGCGGGCCCAGAGCGTGACCGACATGAGGATATCCCTGCGATGACGACGACTTCCCTGACCGGGGCCCCCACCGAGGCCACGCACTCCGCGGCCGACCTCACCGGCAAGCGGCGGATCGCCTTCGCGTCCTACGTCGACGAGAACTACCTGCCCGGCTTCCTCGTCCTGCTGCGCAGCCTCGCGCTGTCCAACCCGAGCGTGTGCGAGGACTTCGTCGTTCTCTACGACGACCTGCGCCCCGGCTCGATCGCCAAGATCCGCGCCCTGCACCCGCGCATCGTGCTGCGCCGCGTCAACGACGCGCACTACGACTCGTACAAGAAGGGCGACCAGGACAACTACCTGGTCCGCAAGGCGTACTTCATCCTCGATGTCTTCCGGATGCGTGAGTACGACACCGTCATCACGCTCGACACCGACATGGTCGTCCTCGGCGACCTGGGCGAACTGCTGAAGCTGCGCGAGGGCCTGGCGGCCGTGTCGCAGTTCTTCTACGGGCAGCACAAGCTCAACTCGGGTCTGCTGGTCATCCAGCGCGAGTACCTGAGCGACGAGTTCTGCGCCAAGCTCGACGCGACCGGACGCAGCGGCGACTACGAGCTGGACAAGCACGACCAGGGCATCCTGAACGCGGTGCTCGACGGCGACTTCATCCGCCTCGACGCGCGCTACAACTTCGTCAAGCGGCGGCTCTCCGGCGACCTGCCCGTCCCCGAGGACACCGCGATCCTGCACTTCACGGGCCGTCACAAGCCGTGGCAGGGCGGCGAGTCCGGGTACAGCCTGGCCGAGGAGAAGTGGCGCGAGTACGAGCTGGACGACGCCGACTTCCACGCCGCCTACCTCTCCTCCTCCGGCGGCCTCCACCACGACCTGGTCGTGCACTACGGCACCCCGCACGTCGCCCGCACCGGTGACGTCGAGACCGCCCGCAAGGTGGCCGCCGCGCACATCGCGAAGGGCAACTACCAGGACGCCGTGGACATCATGGAAAGCGTCCGCATCCCGCTCGACGCGGCCTGGCCGCACGAGGTGCTCGGCCACGCCCTGATGAGCGTCTCCCGCTACGACGAGGCCAAGGCGCAGCTGCTGATGGCGACGGCCGCCCCCAACCGGGCCGCCACCGCCTACGCCCGGCTCGCCCAGGTGGCCTGGGTGCACGGCGACAACGCCTCGGCGCTGAAGTACGCGACGAGCGGCCTGTCCGTCGACATCACCCACCGCTCCAGCCGCCTGTGGGCGCAGCGCGCGTCCGCCGTCCCCTCACAGGAGCAGGGCTCCGCCGAGGACCAGCTCGCGCACGTCGCCTTCTACATGGACCGGCAGGGCAACGCGGGCGACAAGCTGCTCCCGGAGAGCGTCCGCAGCGCCTTCGGACCGGACACCACCTCCCGCCGCTGGCACTCCGTGCACGCCCACCGGCTGTTCGACGAGGCGGCGCTGGAGCGCGTCAACGCCCGCCGCGGCCTGGTCATCGGCGGTGGCGGCCTGTTCATCCCGGACACCATGCCGAACGGCAACAGCGCCTGGCAGTGGAACGTCCCGGACGACCTGATGCGCCGCATCGACGTCCCCGTAGCGGTGTACGCCGTCGGCTTCAACGCCTTCGACGGACAGTCCTACCGGGCCAACCGCTTCCGCGACTCGCTCCGCCTGCTGGTCGAGAAGTCCTCCTTCTTCGGGCTGCGCAACCACGGCTCGATCGAGAAGGTGCGGTCCATGCTCCCGGCCCACCTGCACGACAAGGTGCGCTTCCAGCCGTGCCCGACCACGGTGACGCGCCAGCTCGTGCCCGGCTGGCAGGACCCGGCGACCCGCGACGACACCATCCTGATCAACGCCGCCTACGACCGCGCGGGCCTGCGCTTCGGCCATGACTACGCCTACTTCCTGGCCCAGATGGCGAAGGCCGTACGGGACTTGGGCGAGCTGGCCGAAGTCCAGTGCGTGGCCCACTCGCTCGACGACGAGAAGATCGTCTTCGACCTGCGCCGCGAGCACGGCATCTCGATGCCCGTCATCCCGATGTACGACTTCGACAACGACGGCATCCGGGACCTGTACGCCCGCACCAAGCTCGTGATCGGCATGCGCGGCCACGCGGGAATGATCCCGTTCGGCTGCGGCACACCCATCATCAGCCTGATCTCGCACCCGAAGATGGCGTACTTCCTGCGCGACATCGAACGGCCCGAGTGGGGCGTCTCCGTCCACGACCGCAACCTCGCCGCGGTCCTCGTGGAGCGCTCCAAGGACCTGCTCAAGGACCACGCGGCGACGGTTGCCGACGTACACGGCCGGCAGCAGGAACTGTGGAAGGTCACCGAGGCGAACGCCGCCGATCTGCGCGTGATCCTCGGCGGCTGATCCATGCCCGACGTCCTCGTGGAGGATGTCGACGACGCCCCCGCGGCAGCTTTGCCGCGGGGGCGTCGTCGCTCCGCAGCCAGGCGTCCGGGGTCAGGGGTGCCGCACAATGGTCCGGTGATCGACGATGCTGCGCCGACAGCGGCCCAACTGCCGCCCCCGTTAGTCCAGGACGAAGAGTTGACCGGCCATTCCGTGGTGGCCAACAACGTCATGAACCGCGAACGGGTCCTGGCGGGCGTCAACAGCTACAGTCGCGAACTCGGCTTCGATCCCGCCGAGTTCCTGTCCAGCCACGGCCCCGCCCCGTCCTGGCTGGACATGTGCAGCGGAGAAGGGCTTGCCCTCCACGCGGCGGCGCGGCTGCTTCCGCAGGCCACCATCACCGGCGTCGACCTGGTTGGCCCGCTGCTGCCACCGGCGCTGCTCGACGGTCTCGAACTCATCACCGCAGACCTCGGCCGGTGGTCCCCGGAGCGCCGCTATGACCTGATCACCTGCGTCCACGGGCTGCACTACGTCGGTGACCGGCTCTCCCTGCTGGAGCGGGCCGCTTCGTGGCTCACCGAAACCGGCGTGCTGGTCGCTCATCTCGACCCCTCGACCCTGCGGCGCCTCGACGGCAGCGACCTCTCCCGGCCGATCCTGCGGGCATTGCGCGCCGCCGGCTTCCACTACTCGGCCCGCGACCATCGCCTCAGCCTGCGGGGCGGGCGCCGCGTCGCCCTGCCCTTCACCTACCTCGGCGCCGACCCACACGCCGGCCCCAACTACACGGGCCAGCCGGCCGTCGCGTCGTACTACCGCCCCCACGGCAGTTGACCACCACCCGTCGACAACTGCAGAGCATCAGGGCCGGCGATAGATCGTGATCGAGTGCCCGACCTCGTCCACCGCCCTGCTGCTGTCGATCAGCGCGGCCAGCGGGCCCTCTGCGGTGGCGGCCGCGGTGTCCGACACGACGAGCAGTCCGCGGACCTTGCCCGGGGGGACCGTCAACGGGTCGGAGGCGTGGATGCCGTAGTAGGAGGGCTCGCCGCTGCCCTTGTAGACCAGCCAGACCGTCTCGTGCGGGTAGCGCTGCCGCAGGCGCTCGGCGAGCCGGGCGAGATCCTGGCCCCAGTCGACGTTCGAGTCGTGCAGCCACAGGTGGGTTTTCGCAGGACCGCCGAACGCCTCGTTCGCATACGGCAGGTAATACGGGTACGTGCTGAGCGAGCTGACGCCGACGAACACGACGAGCGTCGCCGTTACGGCGTACGCCCACCGCCGCCGGACGGCGATCACGGCCGCCGCCGCGACGGCGAGGAAGAACGGCACGAAGATCGCGTACCGGACGCCGAGGTCGCGGTCGCCGGTCATGGCCGAGGCGAGCAGAACGGCTGTGGGAAGCAGCACGTACGGGACCGCGGGCCGCAGTCGCCGGATCGCACACAGTCCCGCAGCACCGGCCGCCCACAGGGCGAGCATGCCGAGCGGCGTCTTCACCAGCAGGGCGGCCGGCAGGTAGTACCAGAGCGCGCCGTTGTAGGGCCGGCCATAGAGGAAGCCGTCCCGCACCACGATCTCCGCCTTGCCGAACTGGAGCAGCATCCCGTCCCGGTACTCGCGGGGGAGTGGCAGCAGGTCGGCGGCGAGGGCCCGCAGCCCGTGCACCTTGGGCATATCGGCTGGCGCGGTCCAGTGCAGCCGCGGGTCGACGATGAGATAGGAGGCCCACACCACGGCGACCGCGATCAGCGCCATCCCGGCCGCCCACGCGACTCCCAGTGCGAGCGGCCGTGCCATGCGGCGCGGGGCGTGCCGGGGTGCGCGCCGGGCCGCCAGGACGGACAGTACGGCGAGGAGGAGCACCACGGGAACAGCCGGCAGCGTGGTCATCTTGGTGGCCAGGGCCGCGCCGAGCGCGGCCCCCGCCAGCGGGAGGTACACCCCCGGTCGGCGGCGCGCCCGCCAGGTGAGCCAGACCGACGTCAGCACGAAGCCCGCCGCGGGCACGTCGAGGGTGGCCAGTGACCCGTGGGCGATGACGTCGGGCGAGAAGGCGTACAACGCGAGCGCCGCCAGGGCGCCCACGCGGCCGGTGAGATCGCGGGCGAACGCGCAGACGACCAGCCCGAACAGCAACGTCAGCACGATCATCGGCGTACGGGCCCACAGCATCAGCCGCTGCGCGTCGTTGCCGGTCTCGAACAGCAGATGGCGTCCCAGCCTGCTCTGGTCACCGGGAAAGCCCTGCTTGAGATGCGGGTCGGCGACGAGCACGCCGGTCGCGATGATGAGCTTGCCCAGCGGCGGATGCTCCGGGTTGTACCGCAGGCTGTGCTCTTTGAGATAGACGGTGGCCGTGCCGACGTACACCGGTTCGTCGGTGGTCGGGGACTGCTCTCTGGCCGTGGTGACCATCGCCACCGCCATCTGGGCGAGGAGCGCCACGACGGCGAGCACGAACACCAGCTGTCGGTGCCGGCGCAACGCGGCGAAGCGCTCCGCGGGTCTTCGGGGCCTCCCGTCGCGCTCGGTGGCGCTGTCGGCGGTTTCCGTCTGCACGGCCCCAGAGCCCGACCCGGCGGCGCGCGTTCGCGCCGCCGGGCCCTGGATCGCTCGGGGGTCGCTCCGGGCAGCTCTCACCCCTTGCGGACCAGCTTCTTCAGTCTCGACATCGTCGACACCTTCGGCGCGCTCTCGTACGCCTTCTTCAGCTGCGCGAAGTGGTCGGCGCGGGTGCGGCTGAGGTATTCGTCGGTCTGCAGCGGCCTGGCGATCGACCAGGCCCTCTTGTGCTGGCCGTCGTAGTGGCAGACGAACGCCTTGGAGAACTCCAGCACGGACTTGAAGGGGATGCCGCCGGTGTGGTCGCGGTCGACGCGCTCCTGGACGGCGGAGATCAGCTTCAGCTTCTCGTCGACCGAGTAGTCGTCCTCGGTGATCCGGTGCATCACGTCCGTGGGGATCGGCTTGGTCACCTCGAAGGCGAGGGTGGAGCGGATCGGCGGGCCCGCGATCTCGATGTACGGCAGCAGGGCGCCCGTGCTGTGGTGCAGCCAGGGCAGACGCGGTCCCGCGAAGTCCTGGTGGAGGACGACCGTGCCGGGCTGCATGCGGCTCAGGAACCGCTCCGACACGCACTTGAAGACCTTGGCCGTCTTGGCTATGTCGATGTGCAGGAACTCGACCGGGGTGGTGTCCGACGGGTCCGAGGTCTGCCACAGGTCGCCGGCGTGGATCTCCAGGAAGGGAAGGAAGGGGTCCAGACGGCGCCTGAAGTCGTCCAGGAACGAGTCGTCGTCCTCCGGCTTGTGCCCGGAGTCGAAGAACTTCTCCGTGGCGTACGTGCCCTTGCCGACCCGGAAGAAGTCGTACGCGTGCAGCCGTCCCGTCTTCTCGTCGAAGGCCGGGTTCTCCTGCAGGCCCATCGCAAGCGCGTACGTCGATCCGCCGCCGCCGGAGCCCAGTTCGACGATCCGGCCCTTGCCGGTGAGGTGATGCCGCCCCACGAGGTAGAGGAACTGCAGCTCCCACTGACTGCACTGGGTGTAGGGCAGGTCGTCCGGCAGCTTGACGCTGTCGAACATGGAGTAGAGCCGGCCGAGCGTCGTCATGAGTGCCTCACGGTGTTCGAATCAGGCGGTGCCCGTGATCCTAGAGTTCACGGGCACCGCCTCACCATGGAATCCGCGGAGTAGCTGGGTGGCCTGTCGGCGTTTCCCCCGCGTTGTCTCCGCGTTCACTCCTGATTCGCTCAGCGCTTCACGGCCTTCTTCAGAGCCCGGGCCTTGCGCACCACCCGACGTGCCGTCGCGTTGCGCGGCAGGAAGGACAGGCGCTCCGGGATGCCGCCGGGCAGGCCCAGCGAGGTGAGTCGCTTGCGCTTGAAGTAGCGCTGGGTGCGTGGGCCGAAGTGCTCGGAGAGGTAGCGCTCCGCGACCGGGCGCAGGCTCGCGTAGATCTGCGGCTGCATGGTGAACCCTATGGCGGTGACCAGGGCCCACAGCGTGTCCGCGGGGACGGTCTCCTCGCCCTTGCGGTTCTCCAGGTCCGGCAGCACCGCGTCGGCCAGCACCGCGGGGACACGGTTGCTGTTCTGGTACGGCGTCAGCCGCTCCAGGAGCGGCTCGGTGCCGATGCGGGCGACCGGGAGGTCGTAGAACGCGGAGGCGGTGAACAGCGCCGTCGAGAAGCAGCCGACGACCAGTCCGGGCCGGGACTTCTCGAACAGCACCTCGGCGAGGACGGGTGTGTCCAGGACGGTGAGGTCGACGCCGAGCTTCTCGGCCTCGGTCTCCAGGATCCGGCTGTAGCGGGCCGGTGCGGTGGGGTGCGGCTTGAAGACGATCGAGCGGTGCCCGCGCGCCACGGCTCCGCGCATCATCCGCACATGCAGCTCCTCTTCCTCCTTGGAGGAGAGGATGTTCAGCGCGGACAGGTACTGGCCGAGCAGCAGCGCCGCGTTGTCCGGCAGGACCGGCAACTCCGGTACGACGCCGCCGAGTCCGCTGAGCACCTTCAGGAACGCGGGCGCCGGCACGACCTGCGCCGGGACGTCGAACTCGGTCAGCAGCATCGGCGTCAGACCGGGCACCAGGTCCAGGTGCAGCAGGCGCCGTACCCGGGTGCCGACCAGCGGGTCCAGCTTGTTGCGGGTGGGGCCGTAGCTCATCAGGCCGTCGGCGTAGACGTCGATCGGGGCGCCGGTGAACAGCTGGGCCAGTGTGAGCGCCGGGCTGACCTGGATGGACTCCAGGACCAGCTCCACCCGGTCCTCGCCCAAGTCCCACAGCAGCCGCAGATACCGCTCGAACAACGGGATGTCGTCCGGGCGCGGCGTCCAGACACCGGGGTGGAAGGGCTTGATGGCCTCGTTGTAGGACAGCACGCCGTCGAAGTGGTCGCGCAGCGACTCGAAGCCCGGCATCTCGTCGACGGCGGGTGTGGTCTCCGGCGTCCCGGCGTTGTTGAACACCAGCAGCAGTCGGCGGTCCGCCTCGGCGAAGCAGTCCGAGTCGAGCGCGGCGGCCAGCGTGGCCGCTCCGTACAGCGTCGAGGCGCAGAAGATCTGGGTCGTACGGGAGGACGAGGACATCAGGCGGCCGCCTTCGCAGTGGTGACCCTGCGCCGCAGCCGCCGCAGCTTGCTGGCCCGGCGCAGGTCCATCGTGTCGAGCACATCGACGAGCTGGTCCTGCGGCATGCGCTTGATCGCCGCGGCGGACATCGCCCGCAGCTGCTTGGCCACCTCCGGCTCGAACTTCTCGATCTCGGACAGGTGGTGGGCGATGATCGCGCAGTACGTCCGCACCGCCTTCGGCAGCAGACGCTCGGCGTCCTGGTCGGCCGCCGTCTCCTCAATCACCTGGTCGAAGGCACGGATGAAGTCGAGTTGACGGACATCACCGATCTGAGTGAGAGAGGAAGCGACCCCGCGCCGGTAGAAGACACCCAGCAGACCGACCACGGCGAACGACTCCGCCTCGCGGTGCAGCTTCCAGATCCACGGCCGGTCCTCGGCGGTGCGCAGCCCGTGCGTGAAGTGCAGCAGACCCTTGTCCAGCAGCCGGCGGTGGTAGGCGCCGGCCCAGGCGTAGGCGTAGTCCACGGAGGTCGTGCGGTCGACGGGGAGGATCGCCTCGCGCGGGTTGAGCACCTCGTTACGGCGGCCGTGCGGGTGTCGGTGCACCGAGCGGGCGCGGGCGGTGGCCTGGACGTGGTCCGTCCGAATGAAGTCGCAGCCCAGCTCCTCGATGGCCGAGACCAGGTCGGAGAGGTAGCCGGGGGCGATCCAGTCGTCGCCGTCGAGGAAGGTCAGATATTCGCCGGTCGCCGCGTCGAGGCCCGTGTTGCGCGCGGTGGCCAGCCCTCCGTTCTCCTCGTGGCGGATGAAGCGCACCTGGGCGACGTCCGAGAGTTCCTCGGCGGCCCGTTCGAGAATCGCGGGGGTTTCGTCCTTGGATTTGTCGTCGACCAGGATGAACTCGAAGTCGCGCCTGGCGTTCGCGCGCAGGCTTCTGAGCATGTCGGGGGCGTATTGCTGCACGTTGTAGAACGGCACGATCACGGAAAGCTTTGGCACCTGCGAAAGCCTAGGGGGCTCACCGGCGGCAGAACTTTCTGGTGATCGTACTACAGGTGAACTCAGTGTGTCGGAACGGTGCATACCAAGTACTTCCGCAGGTCTGACGGGCCAGTTCGGTTGTCGTGGTGCTGTTGTTAACCTTTTGTTGAGTCGCGGTTGGGCTATACATAGGAAATGCTTCCTAGCGTCTTCGGCGTGCCAGCAAGTACCAGCAAGCCCCCGCGGATCGCCGTGCTCGCGGACTCAGACACCCGCTGGAAATGGGGTGCTTTGACCGCGGGTCGTATCGCTCCGGGCCCGTCCATGGAAACCGGACCGCGAGGCGACACGCAAGTTGCCCCTGCCCTGAGCGGATTTCTGCTACGCGGCCGGGCCACCCCAACCGCCCGCCAGCTGGCGGAAGTCGGCGTCCAGGCCGACTCCCTGCGGGAGGTGACAGCCGTCGAGTTCCTGCGTGCCATGGACCAGGAGGAGTACGACATCGTCGTGCTCGCCCTCGTCGGCGGCGGTGTCCAGGCGATGCTGCACGGTCTCAAGCGAGTGTGGGAGGGCCGCCCGAAGCGTCCCGTCGTCGTCACCGGCTATGTCGGAGTCGTCTACGAGAAGCTCGCCGACGGCCTGCTGCTGCGGCACGGCGCGGACCTCGTCCTCGCCAACTCCCGCCAGGACGCGGACCGTTTCCGGGGTGTGTACGACGGTGTGGGCGCCGACTCCTCGTCGGTCACCGAAGTCGCCCTGCCGTTCCTGGGCGGTGCTGCCTACACGGGTGAACACGAGCCGTACACCGTGGTGTTCGCCGCGCAGCCCTCGGTCCCGGAGAGCCGCAAGGACCGTACGTACCTGCTGGACCGGCTGATTCAGCACGCCCGCAAGCACCCCGAGCGCGAGGTGCTGCTCAAGCTGCGCTCCAAGCCGGGCGAACACACCACGCACATCGAGGAGTTGCCCTACCAGAAGCTGGCGCAGAAGACCGATCTGCCCGCCAACTTCCGCCTGGTGTACGGGCACATGGGCGAGGTCCTCGACCGCACCGACCTGATGGTCACGGTCAGTTCCACGGCGGCGCTGGAAGCCCTGCACCGACGCATTCCCACGGTCATCCTCACCGATCTGGGTGTACGCGAGATGCTGGGCAATCACCATTTCGTGGGGTCCGGCTGCCTCGCCTCCTGGGACCAGCTCGACGAGGGACACCGGCCCACCCCGGACGAGGAGTGGGTGTCCCGGCAGGGCGTCGCGGCCGACGGCTCGTATGAGACCGCGTTCGACGCCGCCCGCGAACGGATCGCCAAGCTGCTCTCCTCGCCCGAACTGCCGCCCCTCACCCCGTACTACACACCGGCGACCGCGCCCGGCTATCTGCCCGGCATACTCGCCCGCCACCACCTCGGCCCGGACGGCAGCCCGCTGCCCGGCGCTCCCGCCGCCGACAAGGATCCCGGCCCGGTCCGGCAGATCGTGCGCCGGGCGGCGCGCGGCGCCTACCGGCACGGCGTCCAGCGGGTCGCGCCCGTGATCCGGCGCATGGGGGAGCTGTGAGCGACCCGACCGGGGCGCCGGGGCGCGTCCCGCACCCCTCGCGAGCAAATGCGGGGCCTTCGCAGGACAACCAAGGCCCTTCGCAAGAAGTCCAAGGAGTTATGTCCATGTCCAACTCGCCAGCAGACCGAGGCGCCTCAGTGCGCCGGGTGCTCGCTGTGATCCCCGCGCGTGGCGGCTCCAAGGGCGTGCCCGCGAAGAATCTCGCACCCGTCGGCGGCGTGCCGCTGGTGGCCCGTGCGGTACGCGAATGCCGTGCCGCGCGACTGGTGACCGACGTCGTCGTCTCCACCGACGACCAGGCGATCGCGGCCGCGGCCCGGCAGGCGGGCGCCGAGGTCGTGCTCCGCCCGGCCGCCATCGCCGGCGACACGGCGACCTCCGAGGCCGCCGTGCTGCACGCCATGGACGCGCACGAGGCGCTGCACGGGTCCTCGGTGGACGTGGTGATGCTGGTGCAGTGCACCAGCCCGTTCATCGCCCGGGAGGACGTGGACGGCGTCGCCGCGGCGATCCTCGACAACGGCGCGGACACCGCGGTGACCGTGGCCGCGTTCCACGGGTTCATCTGGCGGGACGGCGACGAGGGCGCGGACGACGGCGGCCACGGCGTCAACCACGACAAGTCCTTCCGCCCGCGCCGCCAGGACCGCCCCCAGGACTTCCTGGAGACCGGCGCCGCCTACGCGATGGACGCGGCCGGCTTCCGCAAGCACCAGCACCGCTTCTTCGGCCGCACCGAGCTGGTCCGCACGGACCCCGCCCGCGTGCTGGAGATCGACGACCACCACGAGCTGGCCCGCGCCCGCGCGCTGGCCCCCCTCTTCGACGCGGACCGCCCCGGTGCGCTGCCGACCGCCGCCGACATCGACGCGGTCGTCCTTGACTTCGACGGCACCCAGACCGATGACCGGGTGCTGATCGACGCTGATGGAAAGGAGTTCGTCTCCGTGCACCGCGGAGACGGCCTCGGCATCGCGGCCCTGCGCAAGTCGGGCCTGAAGATGCTGATCCTGTCCACGGAGCAGAACCCGGTCGTCGCGGCCCGGGCCCGGAAGCTGCAGATTCCGGTCCTGCACGGCATCGACCGGAAAGACCTCGCGCTGAAGCAGTGGTGCGAGGAGCAGGGCATCGCGCCTGAGCGCGTGCTCTACGTCGGCAACGACGTCAACGACCTCCCGTGCTTCGCCCTCGTGGGCTGGCCCGTGGCGGTCGCGAGCGCCCACGACGTCGTGCGCGGCGCCGCACGCGCGGTCACCACCGTCCCCGGCGGCGACGGCGCGATCCGAGAGATCGCCAGCTGGATCCTCGGCCCCTCTCTCGATTCCCTCACCAAGTAAGGAAAGCCATGAGCACCAACACCCGCATCCGTTCGTTCGGTTCGCGCGAGGTCGGCCCCGGTAAGCCCGTCTACGTCTGCGGCGAGATCGGCATCAACCACAACGGTGAGCTGGAGAACGCCTTCAAGCTGATCGACGTGGCCGCCGAGGCCGGCTGTGACGCGGTGAAGTTCCAGAAGCGCACCCCGGAGATCTGCACCCCGCGCGACCAGTGGGACATCGAGCGCGACACCCCCTGGGGCCGGATGACCTACATCGACTACCGCCACCGCGTGGAGTTCGGCGAGGACGAGTACCGCCAGATCGACGAGTACTGCAAGTCCAAGAACATCGCCTGGTTCGCCTCCCCGTGGGACACCGAGGCCGTCGCCTTCCTCGAGAAGTTCAACGTCCCCGCCCACAAGGTCGCCTCCGCGTCCCTCACGGACGACGAGCTGCTGAAGGCGCTGCGTGCCACCGGCCGCGCGGTCATCCTCTCCACCGGCATGTCGACCCCGAAGCAGATCCGCCACGCGGTCGAGGTCCTCGGCTCGGACAACATCCTCATGTGCCACGCCACCTCGACCTACCCGGCGAAGGCCGAGGAGCTCAACCTCCGCGTGATCAACACGCTGGAGAAGGAGTACCCGAACGTCCCGATCGGCTACTCCGGCCACGAGACCGGCCTGCAGACCACCCTCGCCGCGGTCGCCCTGGGCGCCACCTTCGTCGAGCGTCACATCACCCTCGACCGCGCGATGTGGGGCTCCGACCAGGCCGCCTCCGTCGAGCCGCAGGGCCTCACGCGCCTCGTCCGTGACATCCGCACCATCGAGGCCTCCCTCGGTGACGGTGTCAAGAAGGTCTACGAGTCCGAGCTGGGCCCGATGAAGAAGCTGCGCCGCGTCAACGGCGTCGTCGCCGAGGCGGAGATCGCCGCCGCCGCGGGCGAGCCGGTCCAGGTCTGATCCCCCTCAGACAGCGATTCGGGGCGGACACCGGCCGGTGTCCGCCCCGAACGCCCCCCAGAACGCTTAGAGTTCGCAGCGCGCACACAGCGCCTTACGACGGGACGGTCGTTCGCCGATGAGCCCCCGTGCCGGGTCAGCCGGCCTGAAGACTCTCGCTTTCGTGGAGAGTCCGGTACAGCTCCTGAACGTGCTGGAGTGGGCGCATGCCCAGGCCCCGCCCACCCAGGAGGGCCCCGACGCGGGGCTCACCCTGGTGGTCCTGTCCCCGATCGACCCGATGACCCGCGGCCAGCTGCGACGCATGTCCGAGCTGGCCCGCCAGGAGGGCCACGAGGTCCGCTGGGAGGAGGCGCGGGGCGGCGCCATGGCGCCGTTCCAGACCATCGGCGGTCTGACGGGCATGCTCCGCCGGGCCGACCGGGTCGTTCTGGGGGACCCCTTCTCCCGTTACGTCCAGCTGCTGCTGACCATCACCAAGGCACGTGACCTGGTGGTCGTCGACGACGGCACGGCGACGATGGAGTTCGTCGCCCAGCTGGCCAGCGGTGAGCGCCTGGTGCGCTGGCACCGCAAGGGCGGCCGCCCCGGGCCCAGGGACCTGATCTTCGCCCCGGTGTCGTCCTCGGCCCGCCGCCGCCTCACGCCCAGCCAGAAGCGCCGGGTGGAGATCTTCTCGTCCATGCCGATGGAGGAGACCCCGGCCGGCGTGACGGTCACCGCCAACACCTTCGCCTGGACCCGCGCCCGCTTCGGCCCGCCCCGCATCGCCAAGGGCGCGGACATGGTCGGTACGTCCCTGGTCGAGACCGGCGTCGTGGACAACGACCGATATCTGGAGGCCGTCCGCTCCCTCGCCAAGGCCCACGGCGCCACCCGCTACTTCGCCCACCGCCGGGAGGGCACGGAGAAGCTCCACCGGCTGGCCGTCGAGACGGGACTGGAGATCGTACGGCCGGACCTTCCGCTGGAGCTGATCGCCCGCCGGGGCCCGATCGGACGGACGATCCTCAGCTTCCCCTCCACCGTCGTCCACACCCTGCCGCTCGCCCTGTCCGGCACGGAGGTCCGGGTCGCCGTGTGCGACATCGACCCCGCCTGGCTGACGGAAAGCGCCTCGCCCCGCGCCCAGGGCTTCCTGTCCGGCGTCACCGGCACGGCACGGGACGTGCACCGGCTGTCGGCGGTCACGGTGGTGTGACGTCGGCGGCCGGCACGGGGCTGTTGAGCTATGCCGGCGTCCGGGCCGGCTCGCCCCGTGGGCAGAGGCTTTTGTCGGGTGACGGGCACGCACGGGATGTGCACCGGTTGTCGGCGGTCACGGCGGTGTGACGTCGGCGGCCGGCACGGGTGTGTGTGATGTACGCGGTCGATACGGCCGTGTGCGCTACGCCGGCTTGCGGGCCAGCAGGAACGCGCGGGGGCGGCTCTCGTCCTCGTGCGGTTCGCGTACGACGCGTGCGCGGACGTCGAGGCCCGCCTTGGCCAGGTGGTCCGCCACCGTCTCCGGGGTGCGCCAGTAGCAGTCGAGCGCGATCTCCTGCCCGAAGCGTTCCGTGAGGTGCTCGGAGCCGTCGTGCTCGCCGGTCTGGAAGGCGAGCAGCACATGGCCGCCGGGGACCAGGACGCGATGGAACTCCGCGAACGTCGTCGGCAGATGATCGTCGGGGATGTGGATCACCGAGTAGAGCGCGACGATGCCGCCCAGGGTCTCGTCCGGAAGGTCCAGCGACGTCATCGAGCCCACGTGGAAACGGAGTTCGGGGTACGTCCGGGTGGCCAGCGACACCATGCGCGGCGAGAGGTCGATGCCGAACACCGGCAGGCCGAGGTCGTTCAGGCGGGCGGTCACGGCACCCGGGCCGCTGCCGATGTCGGCCACGGGATGCGGCGCGGCGCCCTTCACCAGGTCGGCGAAACCGGTGAGCAGGGCCCGGTCCAGGGGCAGGTCGGCCAGATGGTCGGCGTGACGTTCGCTGTACGGGCCCGCTATGGCGTCGTACGAGGTCCGGGTCGCGTGGAGGAAAGTGGGGGTTTCGGGGTTCACGGGGCGCACGCTAGCGGGGGCGGGCGGGGTCGGGGGCCCGGTTTGGCTGACCGCTGCTTGTCCGGTGCCGGCTGTTTCCCGGCCGCCCGCTTACCGGTCGCGGGCGTGCTTGGTGCGTGCGTGCCTGGTGGGGGCGTGGTCGCGGGGGCGCCGAGTGTCGGTCGTGCGCCGGGTGGAGCTGCGGTCGGGGGGCCGTGGGGGCGTGGTCGGGGCCCAGGTCGGGCGGGGTGTGCCGGGCTCGGGCCGCCGTTCCGACAGGTGAACAGAACCGCCGGGGGCGCGGCGGGCGTGGTATCCGTGGAGAGTGGTAACCGGGATCTCATGATCCACTCGGCCGGAAGTCGGACGAGTTTACCCATCTCAGTCGATAGCCATGCGTCTGGCGGCCAGATTTTCTTCCCCTAACGGGTTGAACTTTTGTTGATCGTGGGTCAGTTGGCCACCCGGGCGTCCTACCCTTCAGAGGGTGAAGCAACTGATGTCACTGGAGTCCGAGGCCGATCTCCCCGGGGAAGCCGTGCTCGCCGGCACGCTGTCCGAGGCGCTGCGTGCCGAACTCGTCGCCTTCCGGCGCGACTTGCACATGCATCCGGAGCTCGGCAACCAGGAGTTCCGCACCACCGCGGCCATCAAGGCACGGCTCGAGAAGGCCGGCCTCGCCCCGCGCGTGCTGGCCATCGGGACCGGGCTCGTGTGCGACATCGGCGACTGGGACGGCGTACGCCCCATGCTCGCGCTGCGCGCCGACATCGACGCGCTGCCCATTCCGGACACGAAGAGTGAGTGCTCGTACCGCTCGACCGTGCCCGATCGGGCGCATGCGTGCGGGCACGATGTGCATACGACCGTCGTGCTGGGCGCCGGGCTCGTGCTGGCCGAGCTGCACCGGCAGGGGAAGCTGCCGCGGCCCGTGCGGCTGCTCTTCCAGCCCGCCGAGGAGGTGCTGCCCGGTGGTGCCGCCGATGCCATCGAGTGCGGCGTGCTGGACGGCGTGGGGCGGATCATCGCCGTGCACTGCGATCCCCGCGTGGACGCCGGGAGGATCGGGCTGCGGGCCGGGGCCATCACGTCGGCGTGCGACCGGCTGGAGATCGCTCTGGATGGGCCGGGTGGGCATACCGCTCGGCCCCATCTGACTACTGATCTCGTGACTGCGGCGGCTCGGGTTGTCACTGATGTGCCCGCTCTTGTTTCGCGGCGGGTCGACTCCCGCAGTGGGCTCGCCGTGACCTGGGGGCGGGTCGAGGCCGGGCACGCGCCGAACGTCATCCCGCAGCACGCCGAACTGTCCGGGACCGTGCGGTGCCTGGACATCGAGGCGTGGCGGCAGGCTCCGGACATCGTGCACGCGGCGATCGACGAGATCGCCAACCTGTACCGGGCCAAGTCCGAGATCAACTACGTGCGGGGCGTGCCGCCCGTCGTCAACGACGCGGGCGTCACCGAGCTGCTCCGGGACGCCATGGTCGCGCGGCGCGGTGTCGAGGCCGTGGAGGACACCGAGCAGAGTCTCGGTGGCGAGGACTTCTCGTGGTACCTGGAGCATGTGCCGGGCGCCATGGCCCGGCTCGGGGTGCGGACGCCGGGGGAGCGGACCGTGCGCGATCTGCATCAGGGGGACTTCGACGCCGACGAGTCGGCGATCACGGTGGGCGTGGAGCTGTTCACCGCGGCCGCGTTGCTTGAGGGTGGGGTGTAGGGCGCGCCTGGCGGTTCGTTCCGGTTGCGGCCCGGGCGGAGCGGGGGCAGCCTGAGCGCATGGCGTTCATGTCCTGGCGCCATCACGCAGACGGCACCCCCGGTACACGGAGCGTGCGGGACCCATGGGTGCGGTGTCCCAAGAACACCTTTCGATCCGGTGGTTCACAAGGACGTAACCGGCCATCGGCACGAATGGATAACGGCCACGCGAAACCCCGTTCCCAGGAGTGTCTACGCGCGTTACTCTGCGCCGAACTCAGCACCCACTGCGGGGCTTGGAGAATGGGGAACTTCACGATGCGTCGGATATCCAAACTGACCCGCGTCGCGGTGGGGGTCGCGTCGCTCGCACTCGCCGCGACCGCGTGCGGTGGCACGAGCAGTGACAGTGGTGACGAGGCCAAGGAGGATCTGGGTCTCGCCATCGCGTACGACATCGGCGGCAAGGGCGACCAGTCCTTCAACGACGCCGCGTACGCGGGCCTGCAGAAGGCTCAGAAGGAGTTCGGCTACAAGACGGATGACGTCGAGCCGACCGAGGGCGAGACGGATGCGGACAAGGAGCAGCGGCTGTCCTCGCTGGCCAAGCAGGGCTACAACCCGGTGATCGGCATCGGGTTCGCCTACGGTCCCGCGATGGAGGCCGTGGCCTCGAAGTACCCGGACACCACGTTCGGCATCGTGGACTCGGTGGTCGAGGGCGACAATGTCGCGTCCCTCGTCTTCGCCGAGGAGCAGGCCTCCTACCTCGCCGGTGTTGCCGCCGCGAAGGCGACCAAGACCAACACCGTGGGGTTTGTCGGCGGTGTGGACATTCCGCTGATCCACAAGTTCGAGGCCGGTTACAAGCAGGGCGTCGCGGAGACCAACGCGAAGGTCAAGGTCGTCTCGCAGTATCTGACGCAGACGGCCGAGGAGGGTGGCTTCTCCAGCCCCGACAAGGGCAAGGCCGCGGCCGAGGGGCAGATCGAGAAGAAGGCCGACGTTGTCTACCAGGCTGCCGGGCTGTCGGGGCAGGGTGTGATCGAGGCTGCGGCGAAGGCCAAGGTGTGGGCGATCGGGGTCGACTCCGACCAGTACAAGCAGGCGGCGTTGGCGTCGTACAAGAACTCGATCCTTACGTCGGCGCTCAAGGACGTCGGTGGTGCGGTGTACGCGCTGGCGAAGTCGGTCGAGGACGGTAAGCCGCTGAATGGCGTGCAGACGTTCGACCTGAAGGTGAACGGCGTCGGGCTCTCCGAGAGCAACCCGGAGTTCGCGAAGATCGCGGGTCTGTCGGATGCGGTGGCCAAGGCGAAGGCGGGGATCATCGACGGGTCCATCAAGGTCAAGACCGAGTAGTACGCGGT
>NZ_JBQQBS010000028.1:0-118083 GCF_052245395.1 Streptomyces sp. 4N124 | reverse complement strand
TCGTCCGCGTCAACGCATGGCTCACCGGAACACCCTTCGCCCCCACCCGGACATCCCACTTCGCAGCCCTCCGCCCCACCGGATAGAACCGGTGGGGCGGAGCCGAGGGGCATTCGCCAACGGTGTCCACGCCGATGGAGCCGCCCCTTTCGCATGCCGTCAAGTCCGGTTCATGCTCCGATCTCCTGGCATGTCCGAGAGTTAACGGACCATTAGGACACATGAGGTGTGAAAGGCCTGATGGTGGATCAATCATCTTGTCATGAACCTGCGATCCGACGGACGGATCGCGGCCTCATGGAGGTGTGGGATGCACCGCAGACTCTCCACCGGTCTCGCCGCTTCGGCCCTTGCCCTGATCACCGTCACCGCAACTGCCGCCACCGCCACCGCAGTTCCCGCCGACAAGCCCCAGGTCCTCTCCAACTGGACCCAGACCAGCGCGTCGAGCTACGACGCGTGGGCCGCCGCCCGCGCGAACCAGTCCGCCTGGGCCGCCTACGAGTTCAACTGGTCCACCGACTACTGCTCCTCCTCGCCGGACAACCCCTTCGGCTTCCCCTTTGCCATGTCCTGCGCCCGGCACGACTTCGGCTACCGCAACTACAAGGCCGCGGGCGCGTTCGACGCCAACAAGGCCCGCCTCGACAGCGCCTTCTACGAGGACCTCAAGCGCGTGTGCAACAGCTACAGCGGCGGCACGAAGACCGCCTGCACCAGCACCGCCTGGACGTACTACCAGGCCGTGAAGGCCTTCGGCTGACAGCGGTCACTTTCCCGGGGCCGGGTGCGGTACGTCGCACCCGGCCCCGCCCTCGGTAACGTCGTCCCATGCCCCGTGATCTGCTGCCCGTCACCCGAATACCCCGCACCGGGCTCCCGGCCCACGCCATCGTCGTGGGCGACCCGGCGCGCGCGGCGGTCGTCGCCGCGCTGCTCGACGGCGCCGAAGAGGTCTCGTACCACCGCGAATACCGTGTGTTCAGCGGGAGTTGGAAGGGCCTGCCGGTCACCGTCGCCTCGCACGGGGTGGGCGCTCCGGGCGCGATCCTGCTGTTCCAGGAGCTGGCCGACGCGGGCGTACACACCTTTCTGCGGTTCGGTACGGCGGGCGCGATGAGGCCGGGCATCGGCGACGGCGATCTGGTCATCGCCGAGGCGGCCGTGCGGGACGACGGGGTCACCCACCAACTGCTGCCGCCCGAGTACCCGGCGGTTTCCTCCCCCGAGGCGGTGTTCGCCCTTCAGCGCGCGGCACGCGAGGCGGGCGCCCCGCACCACCGTGGCATCGTGTGGACGCGGGCCGCCTTCCAGCCGGGGCTGCTGCCCCTCTTCCCGTACGGTGGCGCAGGGCTCGCGGCGATCGAGATGGAACTGTCCGCGCTGCTGGTGACGGCCTCGCTGCGCGGGCTGGTGGCCGGGGGTGTGCTGGTCGTGGACGGTGCCAACGCCGACGAACTCGTCGACGAACAGGGCACCGGCGGATACGACCCTCACCGGGACGTGGTGGCGGCGGGCGTCGAGAGAGGTGCTGTCGTATCCCTGGAGGCGCTGCGGCTGCTGATGGAGCAGTTGCCCTGATCTGCGCATTCGGCGTCCCGTTCAGCATGGTGAACCCCCATAATGGCGTGAGACATCGGATGTCTGAACGACAGGGAGGCCGGCCATGGCAGTCACCGACGAGGCGATCGAAAAGATCAAGGGCATGATCGTCTCCGGCGCGCTGCGCCCGGGCGACCGGCTGCCCAAGGAGAGCGAGCTCGCCTCCGAACTGGGCCTGTCCCGCAACTCCCTGCGGGAGGCCGTGCGCGCCCTGTCCCTGATCCGCATCCTGGACGTGCGCCAGGGCGACGGCACGTACGTCACCAGTCTCGATCCGCAACTCCTCCTGGAGGCGCTGAGCTTCGTCGTCGACTTCCACCGCGACGACACGGTCCTGGAGTTCCTGGCCGTACGCCGCATCCTGGAGCCGGCCGCGACGGCGATGGCGGCCTCGCGGGTCAGCGAGCAGCAACTGGACGCACTGTCGGCCCAGTTGGAAAAGCTCGGCGACGCGCCGTCAGTCGAGGAACTGGTCGCGTGTGACCTGGACTTCCACCGGGGCATCGTGCAGAGCTCGGGCAACTCGGTGCTCTGCTCGCTCCTCGACGGCCTCTCGGGTCCCACCACCCGCGCGCGTATCTGGCGCGGCCTGACCCAGGAGGACGCGGTCAGCCGCACCCTGCACGAGCACCGCATGATCCTCGCCGCGCTGCGTGATCGGGACGCGGAGGCGGCGAGGTCGTGGGCGACGGTGCATATCGCGAGCGTGGAGCAGTGGCTTCGGTCCACGTTGTGAGTTTGGCCGGGTCGCCGTAGGGGTGCTTGTCGTCTTGCGGGTGCCGGTTCGTTGTGGCTGGTCGCGCAGTTCCCCGCGCCCCTTAGGTGGGTCCACTCGCCCGAGTGAGAGCTTCAGGGTGTTCCAGGGTGGCGGTCTGGGCAGTGATGCGTGCATTCCCCCCTCCAGGGGGCTGCGGACGCCCCGCCCGCACGCCGTAAGGTTGGGACGTCAGGCGAGGGCACGTCGGAAGGAGGCGCTGGGTGATCGAGCTCGAGGGGGTTCCCGAGCTGATCGACCCGGTCATGGTGGCCGCGTTCGAGGGCTGGAACGATGCCGGCGACGCCGCCTCCACCGCGGTCGCGCATCTGGACAGGGAGTGGAAGGGCGAGGTGTTCGCGGCGCTGGACGCCGAGGACTACTACGACTTCCAGGTGAACCGCCCCACCGTGTGGATGGACGCCGGAGTGCGCAAGATCACGTGGCCGACGACAAGGTTGTCGGTGGTGCGGATCGGCGGTGAGAAGCCCCGCGATCTCGTCCTCGTCCGCGGTATCGAACCGTCCATGCGATGGCGCTCGTTCTGCAACGAACTGCTCGGCTTCGCACACGAGCTGGGCGTGGAACTGGTGGTCATCCTGGGCGCCCTGCTCGGCGACACCCCGCACACGCGTCCGGTCCCGATCAGCGGGACCACGTCCGACGCCGACCTGGCCCAGCGGATGGACCTGGAGGAGACCAAGTACGAGGGCCCCACGGGCATCGTCGGCGTCCTCCAGGAGGCGTGCACCCACGCCGGCGTGCCGGCCGTGTCGCTGTGGGCGGCCGTCCCGCACTACGTGTCGCAGCCGCCCAACCCGAAGGCGACGCTGGCCCTCCTCAACCGCCTGGAGGATCTGATCGACGTACGCATCCCGCTGGGCGAGCTGCCCGAGGACGCGCGCGCCTGGCAGGTGGGCGTGGACCAGCTGGCCGCCGAGGACACCGAGGTCGCCGAGTACGTGCAGACGCTGGAGGAGGCCCGGGACACCGCCGAGCTGCCGGAGGCGTCGGGCGAGGCGATCGCCCGCGAGTTCGAGCGGTATCTGCGGCGCCGGGACACTCCGGGCGGCCACGCCACGGAGGGCGGAGAGGGCACGCCGTTCCTCAAGGACCGGGGCGACAACCCCGGCGGTCGTGCCAAGCCGCCGAAGCCCCCGAAGCCGGACACGGACGACGAGGATTCGTCCGAGGACTGAGGAGAAGCGGGGCGGCACGGTTCAGGCGCACCGCCCCGGCTCTCGCCTCGGTATTCGCTCCGGCTCTCGCTCCGCCTTTCTCAGCGGGCCACAGCGATCACGTCGTACGTGGTCGTCGGCGTCGGAGTCGTCGTGAACCGTGCGTTGGGCAGGTAGAGCCGGTCCCGGTATGCGGCGACCGTGGTCGGCACGTCGAAGTCCGGGTCGGTGATGCGGCGCCGGAAGACTCCGCTGGTGCCGTCGGGCGCGAGTGTGAACACGTCGATCGCGTTCTGCCGGTTCTGGACGACGTACAGCGTCCGCCCGAGCAGCAGCAGACCGTCGCCGTTGGTGAGCGGGGCCGCGTCGCCGAGGTCGACGATCTTGGTGACGCCGGTCTTCGGGTCCACCCGGTGCAGGGCGCCGACCCCGGACTGCACGACCAGCAGGGCCGAGCCGTCGGGGGTGCGGGTGACGCCGTTGGCGTTCACGACCTCGCCGGGGACCTGGCTCCAGTCGCCGCTCAGGGTGATCGTCACGATGTCGTCCGCGTCCGGCAGCGCGCCGCGCCGGCCGAGCGGCAGGGCGTAGAGCGCGGGCTGGTAGGAGTCGGTGAACCAGGCCGTGCGGGGGGTCAGGAACACATCGTTGGCGAAGGTCGGGGTCGCCGTGGTGAGGGCGTACGACGCGAGGATCGCGCCGCTGCGGACGTCGACGACCCGGGCGCCCTCGCCGCGTCCGGCGACGAACAGGCGTCCCCGGTCGTCGAGTTTGAGGCCGACCGAGGGCGTGCCGGGCCCGGTCGAGATGATGCCGCCCTTGCCGGTGCGCAGGTCGGCCCGGTAGATCGAGCCGTCGCCGAGCGAGCCGAGGTAGGCGTACGGCCCGCCGCCGATGGTGATGCCCTCCGGGCGGAAGCCGTCGGGCAGCGGGATCACGGTCGGCCAGGACGTCCCGGAGGCCGAGGCCGTCGTGGCCCCGGCGAGGACGGCACCGGCGGTCGCGGCACCGGCCGTGAGGAGTCTGCGGCGGGTGAGGCCATGTGCGAAGGAGCGATGCGTGGGTGCCACTGTGCGTCCTTCCGCGGAGGGACCGGCCGACTGGCTGGTCCAACGGTCAACTGACGCGTCCACCCCATCACATGCCGGATGGCTCCGCAGCTCTCCCCAGTCCCTCGACAGCCAGTAGACAGCTTCTGGCCGGATTGTTACGGGACATCTCTTTCACGCCAATTGCACACGGTACCCAATTCAACTTGTTTCCAAACCCAGTTGACGAACACGGGGGTGGACGAGTCGCCGTGGGAGTGCTTGGTTGTCACCCGTACCCGTACGACTCGGCACCATCCGCTACTTGGCATCCGCACGGACCGAAGGGAGCGGTACCCGATGACCGACCCAGTACAGCCGGCGCAGGGCCCGGGGGCATCCGGGCCGGGGCCCGACGGAGCGGGATTCACCTATCGAGGAGCCGAGCAGGAACTGATCGTCGTCGCACGGCCCGAGGCCCGGCTGCGTGCCCAGACCGAGGGCGTCCGCTCGGCCGCCGGCGCCGATGTGACGGCACTCAACATGTTCCTCAGCGACGAACAGCTCGCTCTGGAACCGCTGTTCGGCAGCGAGGAACGGCTCCAGCAGTCGGCCACCGCGGGTCCGGAGGACACTCCTGACCTCGCGCTGTTCTACCGCGTACGCGGCGGCGAGAGCCGCGCACAGGAGCTGCGTTCACGGATCGCCGCACTGCCGGGGATCGACACGGCGTATGTGAAACCCGGCGCCGTGCCCGCCTCCCTGCAGAGCTCCGAGGAGAACCGGCGGCTGAAGGAAGGCGCCCCGGTCACACCCGACTTCAGCAGCAGGCAGGGCTACTTGCGTCCGGCGCCCGAGGGCATCGACGCGCACTGGGCCTGGCAGCGGCCCGGCGGCACCGGCCACGGCGTGACCGTGATCGACGTCGAGGGCGCCTGGCAGCTGGGCCATGAGGACCTCGCCGCCAAGCTCGCCGGCGTCGTCGTCGGCACCCCGCTGACCGACGTCGCCTGGCGCAACCACGGCACCGCCGTGATCGGCGTGATCGGCGGCGACCGCAACGAGTACGGCGTCAACGGCATCGTGCCCGACGCGGTGACCGCGGCCGCGTCCTTCCACGGCATCGGCACCGCGGCGGCGATCCACGCCGCCGCCGACCGGCTCGCGCCGGGCGACATCGTGCTGATCGAGCTCCATCGCCCGGGCCCGCGGCTGGACTTCGCCGAGCGCGACGACCAGCACGGCTACGTCGCGATCGAGTGGTGGCCGGACGACTACGCGGCCATCCGCTACGCCACCGCCAAGGGCGTGCTCGTCGTGGAGGCCGCCGGCAACGGCGGCGAGTCCCTCGACGACGCCGTCTACGAGCGCCGCCCGGACGAGTTCCCGGAGACCTGGCGCAACCCCTTCAACCCCTCCAACCAGTCCTCCGGCGCCGTCCTGGTCGGTGCGGGCGCACCGCCGCCCGGCACGCACGGCCGCGATCACGGCCCGGACCGGTCACGGCTCGCGTTCTCCAACTACGGCGCCCGGCTGGACGCCCAGGGCTGGGGCCGCGAGGTCACGACCACCGGCGGCTTCTGGGACCGGCCCGGCGATCTGCAGGGCGGGCCCGAGGAGATCGCCTGGTACACGGACACGTTCTCCGGTACGTCCTCCGCCTCCCCGGTGGTTGTCGGCGCACTGGCCGCGCTGCAAGGCATGCTCAAGGCGGCCGGCCAGCCCCCGATGACACCGGAACGTGCCCGTGCGGTGCTGCGGGCCACGGGTTCCCCGCAGCAGGACGCACCGGGCCGGCCCGCATCCCAGCGGATCGGCAACCGGCCCGACATCAAGGCGGCGGTGACCCAGCTGCTGCCGCAGGCGGTCGGCTCGGGCCGGGCCGAACGGTACTGGGACGAGTTGCTCCCGTACCCCCGTGAACTCCCGCCGCGGCTCCGGCTGTTCGTGGCCGGCGCCTGGCGCAACCTGAACCACCCGTCCCCCGACATCCGCCAGGCGGTGCACACCGCCTTCGCGGGGGGACGGCCCGATGTCCGAGTGTGGTTCTCGGACGACGAGATCGTCGGCCTGGTGATCACCGGCTGACGCAGCCCATCACATCAAGGGAAGGTGACACCCGTATGAGCACCACCCCGCAGATGAGTCACATGGGACTACAGCAGGGCCAGCAGTTCCCCAGCACGTCGCCGTACCAGCAGCAGCCGTTCGGGCAGCAGCAGGGCTACGGTCAGCAACAGCCGTACGGCATGGGCATGAGCGGCTCGCTGGAGCAGCTCCAGCAGCTCGGCCAGCAGCAGCCGTACCAGCAGTTGCTTCAGCAGCTGGGCCAGCAGCAGCAGTTCGCTCCCCAGCAGGACCAGCAGGCTCAGCAGGCCGAGCAGCAGGTGCAGCAGCAACTGCAGCAGGTCGCGCTGCTGGCGGTGCAGCAGGTCGTCCAGCAGGTGCAGGCGCAGGCCCTGGCCTCCGGCGTGGCGAACGGCTTCATCGACATCGTCCACCCGCTCCAGGGGCAGCCGCACCAGATCTTCCTGCGCATCAACAACCAGTTCCGGGTCCTCAACAACCCGAACCCGCAGATCCACCAGCAGATCCAGCAGGCCTTCGCGTTCGGCCACCAGGTCGTCGGCATCTGGGACACCCAGTCGCCGAACGTGCTGCGCAGCGTACGGATCCAGCGGATCTGACGCGCATGTGAAAAAGGGGCGCTTCCTCCCTAGGGGAGGAAGCGCCCTTCCGCCTGATTACAGGGCCACGCCCAGCAGAGCGTCCACCGCGCGCGATACGACGCCGGGGGCGCCCTCGTCCGTGCCGCCCCGCTCCTGCTGGAGCGCCGCCCAGCGGTCGACGGCGACGAGGGCGGCCGGGGCGTCCAGGTCGTTCGCAAGGGCCTCGCGGATCTCCGCGACCAGCGTCTCGGCGGGCGGTCCGTCGGGGCGGGAGACGGCGGCACGCCAGCGGTCGAGGCGCGCGACGGCGTCCTCCAGGACCTGGTCGGTCCACTCCCAGTCGGCCCGGTAGTGGTGGGCGAGCAGGGCCAGCCTGATCGCGGCCGGGTCGACGCCCTCGCGGCGGAGCGTGGAGACGAAGACCAGGTTGCCCTTGGACTTCGACATCTTCTCGCCGTGCAGCGCGACCATGCCGGCGTGGACGTACGCCTTGGCCATGGGGAACTCGCCGGTCAGCACCTGGGCGTGCGAGGCGCCCATCTCGTGGTGCGGGAAGGCGAGGTCGGAGCCGCCGCCCTGGATGTCGAAGCCCATCCCGAGGTGGTCCAGGGCGATGGCGACGCACTCGATGTGCCAGCCGGGCCGCCCGCGGCGGAGCGAACCGCCGTCCCAGCTGGGCTCGCCCTCGCGGGCGGCCATCCACAGCATCGGGTCCAGCGGGTTCTTCTTGCCCGGCCGGTCGGGGTCGCCGCCGCGCTCGGCGGACAGCAGCCGCATGGCGGCCGCGTCGAGGCGGGAGACCTTGCCGAAGTTCGGGTCGGACTCGACGGAGAAGTAGATGTCCCCTTCGAGTTCGTAGGCGGCACCCGCGTCACGCAGTCGCTCGACGAGCGGCACGATGCCGGGTATCGCCTCCACCGCGCCGATGTAGTGCTGCGGCGGCAGCATCCGCAGGGCGGTCATGTCCTCGCGGAAGAGGGCCGTCTCCTGCTCGGCGAGGGCGACCCAGTCGACGTTGTCCCGCTGGGCGCGCTCCAGCAGTGGATCGTCGACGTCGGTCACGTTCTGGACGTAGTGAACCTGCCGCTTGGTGTCGAGCCACACGCGCTGCACGAGGTCGAACGCGTTGTAGGTCGCCGCGTGACCGATGTGGGTCGCGTCGTACGGGGTGATGCCGCAGACGTAGATACGGGCGACGGGACCGGGGTCGAGGGTGACGAGCCCATCGGTCGCTGTGTCGTGGATCCTCAGGTCGCGGCCCTGACCAAGCAGGGCGGGGACCTCGGAAGCGGGCCAGGCATGCATGTCATGAGCCTAACCGGACGGAAGTTCCGTATTCGAACCGGACCAGGCCGGATGGCCGGTAGCGCACTCTTGCGGAACGTCGCCGGCCGTGCCCGTTGTTCCCTACATCGGCGGCACTACACCGGCGGCCACGGAATGGCGGGCCACTCGCCGCTCGGCACCGGATGGACCCCCGCGGTGAGCAACGCGTCAACACGCGCGCGCGTGGCGTCGAGTTCGGCACCGGTGATCAGCCCGGCCAGACGCTCCGCCAGGGCTCCGCCGTCCCCCAAGGCGTCCTTGAGGCCCTTGAGGACATCGACGGCCTCACCCGTGAGCGGCTCGCCCGCCCACCCCCACAGCAGCGTGCGCAGCTTGTTCTCGGTGTTGAAGGTCACGCCGTGATCGATGCCGTACAGCCGGCCGTCGGCGGCCGGCAGCAGATGGCCGCCCTTGCGGTCCGCGTTGTTGATCACGGCGTCGAGGACGGCGAGGCGGCGCAGCCGAGCGTCGTCGGCGTGCACCAGCAGCGCCGTCTTTCCGTCGCCGACCTCGGCGAAGCCGATCGCCTTCCAGCCCTCCTCCGGCTCCTCACCGTCGACGAGGGCGAGCAATTCGCTCTCCTCCGGCTGCGCCTCGATCCACAGCTGGACCATGCCCTCGCCGTACGGCCCGTCGCGCAGCACGGTGGTGGGCACCAGGCCCCATCCGGTGGCCTCGGAGACCTCGTACGCGGCGACCTCGCGCCGGGCGAGGTTGCCGTCGGGGAAGTCCCAGAGGGGGCGCTCGCCGCGGACGGGCTTGTAGACGCAGTGGGCCGCTTCCCCCTCGTGGGAGACGGAGCAGTACAGCACCGCGTTCGAGGCGTCCCGGATCTGCCCGCGGACCGTGAGCTCACCCCGGGTGAGCAGCTGGGCCGTGGTCACGCTCCGCGGCGGTATCCGTTCTGGCGCGGACATACGTGTCCTTCCGGGTCGAGCGGGAGGCTGCACAGCGGGCACGGCGGCCGCCCGGCGTTGACGACGTCCAGGGCGCGCTTGGCGAACGCGCGGGCCTGGGCGCCGGTGAGCCGGACCCGCAGCATCGGGGGCCCGTTCTCCTCGTCCTGGAGCAGCCGCTCCTCGGCCTCGGCGAGGTCCTCCTCGGAGTCGGCGTCCAGCTCCACGAGGGCCTGCGCCTCGACGATCATGCGCTGTTCCTCGCCGTCCCAGGCGAGGGCCATGGTGCCGACCCGGAACTCCTCCTCGATGGGGGCTTCCAGCGGGGCCGTGTCGGCGACCTCGGTGGGCGCCACGGCAGGGACGGCGGCGCTGCCGCCACTGCGTCGTACCACCTCGTCGAGCAGCTCGTCCATGCGCTCGGCGAGCGCGGCGACCTGGGTCTTCTCCAGAGCCACGCTGGTCACCCGGGATCCTGCGATGGCCTGGAGGAAGAACGTACGGCGCCCGGGCAGTCCGACCGTGCCGGCCACGAAGCGGTCCGGAGGATCGTAGAGGAACACCTGACGGGACACGTCCTGTCTCCATTGGAATCGACATCGGGACCGGCCGCTGCGGCCACCGGAACTCAAGTCAGGGCCACCTCGACCGCTTCACCCTACTGCGGTTGACGATCACGGTGCGCCCGCATCGCCCCCGACCCTGGCCTCTCCTGACGGAGGTTCCGCGCGAGGCGCAAGGGAGGCGAAATCCCCGGTGTCACCGAGGCGAACGAGAAACGGCCTCAGGCGGGTGTAACGGATCGCGGTGATGGAACACGGCTCTACGGAGATCCGCTGGAAGAGGTCGAGATGGAGTCCGAGCGCGTCCGCCACGAGGGACTTGATGAGGTCGCCGTGCGAGCACATGACATAGACGGCATCGGCGCCGTGGTCGCGCTCCACGCGCGCGTTCCACTCGCGCACCGCCTCGGCGGCACGGGTCGCCATGGCCCGCATCGACTCACCGCCGGGGAACTGCGCCGCCGACGGATGCGCCTGCACGACCTCCATCAGCGGCTCGTCCATCAACTCGGCGAGCTTGCGCCCGGACCAGTCGCCGTAGTGGCACTCCCCGATCCGCTCGTCGGTGTGGGCGGTCAGTTCCGGCCGGGCGTCCAGCAGCGGCCGTATCGTCTCCTGGCAGCGCTGCAGCGGGCTGGTGACGACCTCGGAGATCGGCAGCTCGGCGAGCCTCCCGGGCAGCGCCGCGGCCTGCGCGGCGCCACGCTCGTCGAGGGCGACCCCGGGCGTCCACCCGGCGAGCAGTCCCTCGGTATTGGCGGTGGATCGTCCGTGCCGGACGAGGATCAGCGTAGGCATGCGGCCAAGGGTAGGCGTCCGTCCGGGTGCACTTCGGGGCGTGGGGCGGGAGAATACGCTCCGTGATCGTCGACTGCGCCATCTACCGGGACGGGATGCGCACGGAGGGGCCGCGGGACCTCTCCGACGCCCTGGCGCAGTGCCGGGTGGGCGGGGACGCGTTCGTGTGGATCGGGCTGTACGAGCCGACGGAGCGCGAGTTCGACCAGGTGACGGAGGAGTTCGGGCTGCACCCGCTGGCCGTCGAGGACGCCCTGACCGCCCACCAGCGCCCCAAGCTGGAGGTGTACGACGACTCGCTGTTCATGGTCCTCAAGCCGGTCGCGTACGAGCCCAAGAGCGACAACGTCACCTCCGGCGAGGTCATGATCTTCATCGGCGACTCGTTCGTGGTGACCGTGCGGCACGGCGAGGAGGCACCGCTCACGGCGGTACGGAAGCGGCTGGAGGCGGAGCCCGAGATGCTGCGGCACGGCCCCACGGGGGTGCTGTACGCGATCTCGGACGCGATCGTCGACCACTACGTGGACGTGGCGGGCGAGCTGAGCACCGACCTGGAGGAGCTGGAGGCGGAGGTGTTCTCGCCGACCGGCGGCGGCACCCGGCACACCGCGTCCCGCATCTACAACTTCAAGCGGCAGATCCTGGAGTTCCGCCGGGCCACCGGACCGCTGGCCCAGCCACTGGACCGGCTCGCGGGCACCGGCCTGTTCGGTCTGCGGGTGCCCTTCGTGCCGGAGAAGGCGCAGCCGTTCTTCCGCGACATCAACGACCACCTGATGCGCGTGAACGAGTCCGTCGAGGGCCTGGACCGGCTGGTGTCGGACATCCTGTCGGCGCATCTGGCCCAGATGAGCGTCCGGCAGAACGACGACATGCGGAAGATCTCCGCGTGGGCGGCCATGGCCGCGGTCCCCACGATGATCGCGGGGATCTACGGCATGAACTTCGACCACATGCCGGAGCTGCGCTGGGTGTGGTCGTATCCGGCGCTGATCCTGGCCATGGCCGCCCTGGAGGTCTTCCTCTACCGCCTGTTCAAGAGCCGGGGCTGGTTGTAGGCGCTTCTTTCAGATCTTTCAGACGTCAGGCGAACTCGGGGGCCGAGGTGGCGGGGCCGCCGAGTGCGTCGCGGCGTTCCGGCATCTTCAGGCTGACCATGCGGCGCCAGCCCGCGATCCGCTCGTAGGCGTACATCGCGTGGATGCCCGCGGCGAGCAGCGCGGCCTTCGGCTTCGGCCAGCCGAGGATGCGCCCCATGTGGGACATGACGGCGAGGCTGACGTCCCGGTAGATCCGGATCTCGGCGAGCGCGCACTCCCGCAGCGTCCGCTGGATGGCCCGGCCGTGCCCGGCGTGGGCGAAGCGCAGCAGTTCCTCGTGGCAGTAGGCGAGATGGTTGTCCTCGTCGTTGGAGATCATCTTCACCGCCCGGCCGACGTCGGGGTGGTCGGCGAAGTACTTGCGCAGCAGCTCCATCTCCTCGGAGGCGCGCTGCTCGGTGACCCGGCTGTGCGAGAGGTAGGTGACGATGTCCTGGACGGTGAGCGGCTCGTCGCGCTTGAGCTTGTCGTGCGCGAGGCCGATGCCGTTCTTCTCGAGGAGCATGGTGTAGTCGGTCTCGGGCGGTACGGGGACGGGATCGAGGCCGCGCTTCTTCATCAGGGCGTTGAAGATCCGCCCGTGCTTGTCCTCGTCCGCGCCATGCCGGGTGATCTTGGGGGCGAGTGCGCGCTCGCTGTCCGGAACGAGCGCGGCGATACGGGCGTTCTCCCAGCCGCCCTGTGACTCCCCGCTTGCGGCGATGGAGCAGAACAGGCGGAAGGACTCGTCGTTGTCGAGGATCTCCTGGAACAGACTCTTGGCCGAAAGCATCGTGCGCACCTCTCTGCAGGATTCCGCAAAGAACGAGTCAAATGCGGTGCGAGGGACGCTGCAACAGCTGTGTCGGACAACTCCGCCAAAAGGATGACCCCGGGCTCCGCCGAGGGCGTAACCGCGCGCGCTGCGGCGCGTTGTGCTGCGTGACGGCCGTGGCGGGGAAGACCCCCGAGCCCCCACCACGGCCGCAGAACTTCCCCCAGTGTCACGCCGTTACGCCAGCCCGGCCCGTTCCAGCGCCTCGGTGCCGGCCCGCAGCGAGGCGAGCCGCTCGTCCAGCGTGAAGCCCGCCGGGTTGAGGGACAGGGTGGTGACCCCGGCGGCGGCGTAGGCCTTCATCCGGTCCGCGATGCGATCGACGGAGCCGAGCAGCGTGGTCCGGTCGATCAGCTCGTGCGGTACGGCGGCCGCGGCGCCCTGCTTGTCGCCGGAGAGGTACTTCTCCTGGATCTCGGCGGCGGCCTGCTCGTAGCCCATGCGCCGGGCGAGCTGGTTGTAGAAGTTCTGCTTGGCGCTGCCCATGCCGCCGACGTACAGCGCGGTGTACGGGCGGAAGGCGTCGGCCAGCGCGGTCACGTCCTTGTCGGCACCGACCGCGAGCGGCAGCGTCGGGCAGACGTCGAACCCGTCCATGGTCTTCCCGGCCTTCTCCCGCCCGGCCCGCAGATATTTGATCGCGGTGTCCTCGAGGTGGTCGGCGGAGGGGAAGATGAGCAGCGCCCCGTCGGCGATCTCGCCGGTCTGCTCCAGGTTCTTGGGGCCGATCGCGGCGATGTACAGCGGGATGTGCTCGCGCTCCGGGTGCACGGTCAGCTTGATCGGCTTGCCGGGGCCGCCGGGCAGCGGCAGCGTCCAGTGCTCGCCGTCGTACGACAGCCGCTCCCGCGTCATCGCCTTCCGTACGATCTCCACGTACTCGCGGGTCCGGGAGAGCGGCTTGTCGAACTTGACGCCGTACCAGCCCTCGGAGACCTGCGGCCCGGAGACGCCGAGGCCGAGCCGGAAGCGGCCGCCGGAGAGCGAGTCGAGCGTGGCGGCGGTCATGGCGGTCATCGCCGGCTGCCGGGCCGGGATCTGGAAGATGGCCGAGCCCACGTCGATGCGCTCGGTCTGGGCGGCGACCCAGGTGAGCACGGTGGCCGCGTCCGAGCCGTACGCCTCGGCGGCCCAGCAGACGGCGTACCCGAGCCGGTCGGCCTCCTTCGCGACCGCGAGATTGTCCGCGTCCATTCCGGCGCCCCAGTAGCCGAGGTTGATCCCGAGCTGCATGGCGGATTCCCCTTACCGATCAGTAACGTCCCTTGTCCGGAGACCTTAGCGTGGGGGTGGGGAAACTGGTCATCCACAGGCCCCCACATCACAGGTCGTGGCCAGTAATCTCGGCGTCCATGGAGCAGAGGCATCTCGGCCGCACCGGCCTGCGCGTGTCCCGCATCGGGCTCGGCACCCTCACCTGGGGCAGGGACACCGACGAGCACGACGCCGCGGACCTCTTGAAGACGTTCTGGGAAGCGGGCGGGACGCTCATCGACACGGCCGACGTGTACGGCGACGGGGAGGCCGAGTATCTGCTCGGACGACTCATAGAAGGCCTGGTCCCGCGCCGGGACCTGGTGATCTCCACGAAGGCGGGCAGCGTGCCCGACCCGGATGTCCGCGTCGACGGCTCACGCGGCCATCTGCTCGCCGCGCTGGACGCCTCGCTGGCCCGGCTCGGCACGGACTACGTCGACCTGTGGCAGATCCACGCCTACGACCCGTTCACCCCGCTGGAAGAGACCCTGCAGGCCCTCGACATGGCGGTCAGCAGCGGCCGGGCGCGCTATGCGGGCGTCTCCAACTTCTGCGGCTGGCAGCTTGCCAAGGCGGCCACCTGGCAGCTGACGGCGCCGGGCGCACGGACCCGGCTGGCCGGTACGCAGCTGGAGTACTCGCTGCTCCAGCGCGGCGTCGAACGCGAGGTGCTGCCCGCCGCCCTCGACCTCGGCATCGGCCTGCTGCCCTCCTCCCCGCTCGGCCGCGGAGTCCTGACCGGCAAGTACCGCAACGCGACGCCGGCCGACTCGCGGGGCGCGTCCGAGCATCTGGCGCCGTTCGTCGCGCCGTACCTCGACGACACCGCGAGCCGGATCGTGGACGCCGTGGCGACGGCGGCGGACGGGCTCGCCGTGACGCCGCTCCAGGTGGCCCTCGCCTGGGTCCGCGACCGGCCCGGGGTGGCCGCGCCCATCGTCGGCGCGCGCAACGCGCAGCAGCTCACGGCGGCATTGTCAGTGGAGGCCCTTAGTCTTCCTGACGAGATCTGCCGGGCGCTCGACGATGTGTCAGCGCCCGTGCACCGCTATCCCGATCACGACTGGAGCATGCTGTGAGCACGGAGCCCGAGCCCACCGAGGACGCCGCGCACGCCGAGCCGGGGACCCCGGGCGCCGCGCGGGAGGGCGCCGCCGGGGAGACGGGGACCAGGGAGGTCGAGTCGGCCGGGGACGGCGGAGACGTCGGGGGCGAGTCGGCCGGGGCCGACGCCGACGAGAGCGGGGCCGACGCGGACGGCGGCCAAGGCACAGCCGATGCGGGCGAGACGCAGAGCCGGGACTCAGCCGACGCAGGCGAGACCCAGAAACAGGGCCCAGCCGAGTCCGGCGAGGTCCAGAGCCAGGACGATGAAGTCGCTGCCGCCGCCAAGTTGTCCGAGGCCGAGGCCGAGCTTGCCGCGCAGCGGATCGAGCGGGAGCGGATCGAGCGTCGGAAGGCCGAGAAGGCGGCGCCCATCACGGCCGGGGCGAAGCTCAGCGGAACGGCCGCCGATCTGCTCGCGGCCGTGCGCGCCGTGGAGAGCGGCGAGAAGCCCGCGGCCACCGTGTTCAGCGAGCCGGAGCCGACGCCTCGCCGCCCCGCCTCCGAGCCGGTGCGCCGCCCGCAGACCGAGGCGGCCCAGACGGCCGGCGCGGTCAAGGCCGTCGACGCCGTGCGCGGTGTGCTGGCCGACGGCGGCGCCCCGGAGACGCTCGCCCCGCAGGTCGCCACGGCCCTCGGCGAGAGCGCGGGCGACGTGCTGCGGGCGGACCCCTGGCAGTTGCTGCGGGTCACCGGGGTGCGTCCCGAGCAGGCCGACGGGTTCGCGCGGGCGCTGCTCGGCGCCGAGTCCGGCCCGGACGACGAGCGGCGCGGCCGTGCGCTCACCGTCTGGCTGCTGGAGCAGGCCGCCCTGGCCGGACACACCGCCCTGGAGCGGCCGGCGCTCACCGCCGCACTGACCCAGCGGGGCGTGCCGGACGCGGACACCGCCGTACAGAACGCCCTCGCGGAGGGCGAGGCCCTGGCCTTCCAGGACGCGTTGGACGACAAGGGCGGCGACGCGGCCGACGAGGGCGACGAGGAGCGGCCGGTCCGGGTCCTGGTCGGCCTGGAGCGGTACGCCCTCGCCGAGGAGAGCCTCGCCGACGGACTGGCCCGGCTGATCAACTCGGTGCCCAAGCAGGACGGTTCGGCCGGCGAGTGGGAGCGGGCCGCGTCGGAAGCGGGCTCCGCGGGCGAGTTGATCCGCGCGGTCGCGTCCCACGGTCTCGTGCTGCACACGGGCGGCGAGGCGTCCCTGACCGAACCGGCGGCACTGTTGCGCACGGCCTCCGAACTCGGCCTCCGCGCCTGGGCCGCCACCCACAGCCCGCTGGGCCGTACGCGGTTCGCGGCGCTGGTGAGCGAGCCGGGCGACTCCCGGGTCACCACCGTGTCCGGCCTCCTCTCCGGTGCCGAGGGCCCCGGCCGGGACGCGGACGGTGCTCTCGACCTCGACCTCCTCGTGGTGCTGGACGCTCCGCAGCTGGACGTGGAGACGGCGGCGCTGCTCTCGGAGTCGCTGCCGGACGGGGCGCGGCTGCTGCTGGCCGGGGATCCGGGGGTGCTGTGGTCGACGGGCCCGGGGCGGGTGTTCGCGGATCTGCTGGCGGCGCGGGTCTGCCCGCAGATCGCCTCCCGGCAGCCCGACCCCGGTCCGCTGGGCGAGCTGGTCTCCGGAATCGGCATCGGCGAGCTGAACCAGGTGGACTCCCCCGGCAAGGAGCTGGTGATCGTGCCGGTGCGGGACGCGGGCGAGGCCGTGCACCGGACCGTGCAGCTCGTCGCGGACTCGGTGCCGCGGGCGATCGGCGTGCCGGCCGAACAGACCGTGGTCATCACGCCGGGCCACGGCGGTGCGGCCGGTACGCGCGCGCTGAACACGGCACTGAAGGAGCGGCTGAACCCCGGCCCCGGCCGGTTCGGTGGCTTCGACCCCGGCGACCGGATCGCCTACTCCCCCGCGCCGGGCCGTACGCTGCCGGGCCAGGTGGTGAAGGCCGACGCCGACGGGCTGCACTTGTCGTGTGCGGGCGCCCAGGTCGTCGTACCGAAGGAGCGGGTGGAGCAGTCCGTGCGGCACGGGTGGGCGCTGACCGCGCACCAGGCGGTGGGTGCCCGGTGGCCCGCGGTGGTCGTGGTGCTGCCCGGCGACGCCGCGCAGGTCCTCAGCCGCCCCTGGGTCTACACCGCCTTCGGCCGGGCGGAGCGCCATCTGTCGGTGGTCCACGGCGTCGAGCAGGCGCTCCCGCGCGCGGTGGCCGAGGTCCCGCCCAAGCCCAGGACGACCCGCCTGCCCGTTCTGCTGGCCCCGCAGATCCCGGCGGCGGGCTGACACGGAAACGCTCGACACGGACGACGGCGGTGGCCGCGGAGGCCGGAACCTCCGTGACCACCGCCGTCGTACCGGTCGGTGTTCAGCCCGTCAGCGGTCCGCGTCCAGCCGCTCCAGGTCCTCTTCCTCGACCTCGTCCTCGACCTCGTCCTCGGCCTCGTCGTCCGCTTCGTCCTCGGGCTCTTCTTCGTCCTCGTCCGGGTCGAGTTCGTCCTCGAGATCGTCGTCCACGTCGTCCTCGATCTCGTCGTCGAAGACGGCACTGACGTCGAACCGGCAGACCACCTGCTGCGGGTCGATCGCCTCGAAGGGTGCCTCCAGCCACTCGCCGGGATCGGCGGGGTCGTCCGCCGCGGTCACCCAGAGCGTGGAGTCGCCCTCCTCCAGGCCGAACTCCTTGTGCCGTGAGGCGATCTCGTCCGGTTCGAACTCGCCGAACAGGAGGCCCAGCGCCCCGTGCACGGTGCCGGAGGCCCCCGCACCGTCCCGGCTCTCGTCGTCCGCCGCCTCGACCCGCTGGGCCTGCGCCAGCAGCCGCTGCGGTTCCACCACGGCGTAGTCGCGGCGGATCAGCACGCTCAGCGCGTTCGGCTCCTCGGGCCCCGCGTACGGCGGCAGCGCGTCTTCGGTCCCGGGGATCTCGAAGGGGGTGACCTCGTCGTAGCGGTCGTAGAGCAGCTCGTCGTACGCCTCGGCGGCCGCGGCGAGCTGGTTGAACGCCTCGTAGACGGTCGGGTCGTCCTCCCCCGACCGGCGTTCGACCGCGGCCAGGTGGCGGTCGAGCGCGGTCTTGACCGCCTCGGCGGCGGCGCGTACCTCGGCAGCGGTGGGCTGCTCAGCATCAGACATAGGGCAGACGCTATCCGTACAGGGGCTCTGCCCGCACAATAGATGCGATGCCGGAATACGAATTTGTCGACGTGTACGTGCCGCGCGGGGTCTCTCGCAAGGACGCCACACGACTGCTGACGGACCATGCCGAGTACGGACACTGGGAGTTGGACCGCCTGAGTCTGCTGCGGGACGGAAGCCGCAGGGTGCGGCTGCGCCGACGGATCATCCGCCAGGTGCGCGCCACGTGGTGAGCTGAGGCAGGAGAAAAACGGAGCGGGCCCCGCCACGGCGGGGCCCGCTCCGTTTCCGTGCGGTGTCGCTACGCCGAGGCGCGTGCCCTGCGGTAGAGGACCGTGCCCGCCAGCAGTGCTCCCGCGCCGACCGGGAGGACGAGGCCGAGGGGAAGGTCACCGCCGGTGTGGGCGAGCTGGGCGCTGCCCTGCGGCTGGGGGATCGACTGGGCGCCGGGCTGGTTGCCCCGCGAGGAGCCGTCGCCGCCGTCCGGCGTCTCGTCGTCCACGCCGGGCGGCGTACCGGGCTCCACGGGGTTGCCGGGCTGGCCGGGATCGCCCGGCTGCCCGGGGTCGCCGGGCTGCTCGGGGTTGCCCGGCTCGTCCGGATTTCCGGGCGGCGGCGTCTCGTGGTCGCCCCCGCCGGGAGGTGTGCTCGGCTGCCCGCCGCCGGAACCGCCGTTGTTCGCGCAGTCGTTGCCCTTGGTGCCGTTGCCGATGCCGATGATGTCGACGCTGTTGCCGCAGACGTTCACCGGGACGTGGACCGGCGCCTGGACGTGGTTGCCCGAGCCGATGCCCGGGGAGTCCTTGGCGTGGCCGTCGGCCTGCGAGCCGCCGCCGGAGCCGCCGTGACCGCTGTTCCCGCCCTGGTTGACGCACTTGTTGCCCATCGCCGGGTTGAGGATCCCGACGACGTTGACCGTGTTGCCGCAGACGTTGACCGGCACGTCCACCGGCGCCTGCACCGTGTTGCCCGACAGCACGCCGGGCGAGTGCGAACTCGAGCCGTTCGCGCCCGAGTCGGCGTGCGCGTGGCCGCCGGCGGCGGCGATCACGCCGGTCGCGGCCGCCACGGTCATCAGGCCTTTGCGGGTGACCTGTCTCATTGCTGCTTACCTGCCTTGTCCCTGCGTTACCGACGCGGAAAGACCGGCCGGTCCCGGAGCGCTTGCTGTGCGCTCCGGGACCGGCGGTGTGCACGAGAACCTCAGAGAGGCAGCGTCACTTGTTGACGCAGGTGTTGCCGAAGGCGGGGTTCAGCAGCCCGACGACCGAGATCGTGTTGCCGCAGACGTTCACCGGGACGTGAACCGGCGCCTGGACGACGTTGCCCGAAGCAATGCCGGGGGAGTGCACGGCAGCACCCTGGGCACCCGAGTCGGCAACGGCAAGGCCCGCACCCGCGAGAACCAGACCGCCAGTGGCGGCAGCAGCGGCGACGACCTTCTTGATCATTATTCCTCCTTGTTGGCAATGCGATCCAAAGTCGCGGATCACATCAGCTGTAACGAGGAGGAATGAATAGGGCTACGAGCTTATGGTCGTCTTCACCCTTCCCGGGAGATCTCCGTACGGGCGGGCGAATACCGACGTCAACACCTCATGACGCGTCGATGAAGCGGTCGAGCACCCGCACCCCGAACTTCAGCCCCTCCACGGGCACCCGCTCGTCCACACCGTGGAACATGCCCGCGAAGTCCAGCTCCGGCGGCAACTGCAGCGGCGCGAAGCCGAAGCAACGGACGCCGAGGTCGTCGAAGGACTTGGCGTCGGTGCCGCCGGAGAGCATGTAGGGGACGGCCCGGGCGATCGGGTCCTCGGCGCTCAGGGCGCTCTGCATGGCGTCGACGAGCTTGCCGTCGAAGTCGGTCTCCAGCGCCTTGTCGCCGTGCACGTCCTCCCGCTGCACCCGCGGGCCGAGGATCCGGTCGAGGTCGGCGAGGAACTCCTCCTCGTAGCCAGGCAGGAAGCGCCCGTCGACGTGCGCGGTCGCCTGGCCGGGGATGACGTTGACCTTGTAGCCGGCGCCGAGCATCGTGGGCGCCGCCGAGTTCCGCAGCGTCGCGCCGACCATCTTGGCGATGCCGCCGAGCTTGGCCAGCGTCTCGTCCATGTCCTCGGGGTCGAGTTCGGTGCCGAGCGCGTCGGACAGCTCGTCGAGGAAGGACCGTACGGTCTTCGTGACCCGTACCGGCCACGTGTGCCGCCCGAGCCGCCCGACGGCCTCGCACAGCTCGGTGATGGCGTTGTCGTTGTTCGTCATCGAGCCGTGCCCGGCCGTGCCGTCCACGGTGAGCCGCATCCAGTGCATGCCCTTCTGGGCGGTCTCCACGAGATACAGCCGCAGCTTCTCGTTGACGGTGAAGGAGAACCCGCCGACCTCGCCGATCGCCTCGGTGACGCCCTCGAAGAGGTCCGGGTGTTTCTTGACCAGGTGCTTGGCACCGTACGTCCCGCCCGCCTCCTCGTCCGCGAGGAAGGCGAGGACGATGTCGCGCGGGGGCTTGCGTCCGCTGCGCAGGCGGTCGCGGACGACCGCGAGGGTCATCGCGTCCATGTCCTTCATGTCGACGGCCCCGCGGCCCCACACGCACCCGTCCGCGATCTCGCCGGAGAAGGGGTGGTGGGTCCAGTCCTGGGCGTTGGCCGGTACGACGTCGGTGTGCCCGTGGATGAGCAGCGCGGGCCGGGAGGGGTCCTCGCCCTCGATCCGGGCCACCGTGGACGCGCGTCCCGGGTGGGACTCGAAGATCTGCGGTTCGAGCCCCACCTCGGCGAGCTTCTCGGCGACGTACTCGGCCGCCTTGCGCTCGCCGGGTCCCGAGTGGTCGCCGTAGTTGCTGGTGTCGATCTGGATGAGCTCGCGGCAGAGGTCCACGACCTCGTCCTCGCCGGTGACGCTGCTGGCCGTGTCCGTCCCGCTCACGCTGCTTCCTCCCACTGTCACTGCTGGTGGTCCCCCTCATCCTCCCTCCCCCGCCGGTCCGCCCCAAGACCCCGCCCGCCCCGTCACACGCCGTTCACGCGGCGACAGGGGGTGATCGGCCACCCTCCGGAGCCTGGTAATGTTTCCTTCGTCGCCGCGGGGGAACCCCCGCACGACACACACCTTGTCCGGGTGGCGGAATGGCAGACGCGCTAGCTTGAGGTGCTAGTGCCCTTTATCGGGCGTGGGGGTTCAAGTCCCCCCTCGGACACCACCTGAAAACCCCACTCCACGTGGGGTTTTCTGCTGTCCGCCACCGATGCCGGACACGCTCCGCGATCAAGTGTGTGCCATCTCTCGCCGGGCGGGCAGACACCGAGGTCACAGCACCCGGCCATCCCTCCCCCAGCGGCCCGGAGAGCTCACCCAAGTGGCCGCGAGGTAACGCGAAAGCTAACGTCGGACTAAAATTTCCGGCTTGTCGGAGCTGGAGCCGGACAACCCCAGGCAAACCTGCGGGCCCACCAGCGCCCCGGAGGCTTCCGGGATCGAGACGCGAGGACCCGATGGCAGCCATACACGAGAGCAGTGCTCTCGGCCTGCTCGATGAAGAGATCCGCGAACGATTCGGTAGTAGCGCACGTTTCTCGGGCGGGGCCGCGGCCTCTCCCCGGACGCTTGTCGACATCTTCGAGGCATCCGTCCGGTCGTACCCGGACGAGCTCGCCCTGGACGACGGCACACGGAGCCTGACCTACCGTGCGCTGGCCGTCGAGGTCGCGGCGCTGCGGCGCGGGCTCGCCGACGCGGGTGTGGGACTCGGTGACCGGGTGGGCGTGCGGGTGCCGTCCGGGACCAATGATCTGTACGTCGCGATCCTCGCCGTACTGGCCGCGGGCGCCGCATACGTGCCGGTGGACGCCGAGGACCCGGACGAGCGGGCCGAGTTGGTGTTCGGCGAGGCGGACGTGCGGGCCGTCATCGGTGCCGACCATGTCATCACCGCCCACAGCAGGGCGGACGTTCCCGCGGGCCGGCCCGGTGTCGAGCACGACGCCTGGATCATCTTCACCTCCGGGTCGACCGGGAAGCCCAAGGGCGTCGCCGTCACCCACGAGAACGCCGCCGCGTTCGTGGACGCCGAGGCCGCGCTGTTCCTCACCGATGACCCCATCGGTCCGGGTGACAGGGTCATGGCGGGCCTGTCGGTCGCCTTCGACGCGTCCTGCGAGGAGATGTGGCTGGCCTGGCGCTACGGCGCCTGCCTGGTGCCCGTCCCCCGCTCGCAGGTGCGCAGCGGTGCCGATCTCGGGCCCTGGCTGGTGGAGCAGGACATCACCGTCGTGTCGACGGTGCCGACGCTGGCCGCGCTGTGGGAGCCGGAGACCCTCAACGACGTACGACTGCTGATCTTCGGCGGTGAGGCCTGCCCGCCCGAGTTGGTGCAGCGGCTGGTGACCGAGGGGCGCGAGGTGTGGAACACCTACGGGCCCACCGAGGCGACCGTCGTGGCGTGTGCGTCGCTGATGAGCGGCGAGGAGCCGATCCGGATCGGGCTGCCGCTCAACGGCTGGGAGCTGGCCGTCGTCGACGAGGCCGGGCAGCCCGTGCGGATGGGCGAGAGCGGCCAGTTGGTGATCGGCGGGGTCGGACTCGCCCGGTACCTGGACGCCGAGAAGGACGCGGAGAAGTACGCGCCGCTGGACTCGCTGGGCTGGGAGCGGGCGTACCGCAGTGGTGACCTGGTCAAGGCGGAGCCCGAGGGGCTGGTCTTCCTCGGGCGGGCCGACGAGCAGATCAAGCTCGGCGGGCGGCGGATCGAGCTGGGCGAGGTGGACGCCGCGTTGCAGGCGCTGCCCGGTGTCGCCGGTGCCGCGGCGGCCGTACGCACCGCCCGCAGCGGCAATCAGCTGCTCGTCGGGTATGTCGTCACGCAGGACGGCTGGGACCACGCGGCCGCCGTCGAGAAGCTGCGGGCCGAGCTGCCCGCGGCCCTGGTGCCGCTGCTCGCGCCGGTCGAGGACCTGCCGACGCGGACGAGCGGCAAGGTCGACCGCAACGCGCTGCCCTGGCCCCTGGAGGGCATGGAGTCGGGCGGCAAGGCCGAGCAGCTCTACGGCACCGAGGCCTGGCTCGCCGAGCAGTGGACGGAAGTCCTCGGCATCCCGGTGGGCAGCGCCTCCGACGACTTCTTCGCGATCGGCGGCAGCAGCCTGGCCGCCGCCCAGCTGACGACGCGGCTGCGCACCCGCTACCCGAGCGCGGCCGTCCTCGACATCTACCAGCAGCCGACGCTGCGCAAGCTCGCCCGCCACCTGGAGGAGTCCGCACAGGACGACACCGCCCGGCGGACGATCGCTCCGGTGCCGAAGCGCGCCCAGGTGATCCAGCTGCTGGTCCTCCTCCCCCTGTTCACGCTGCTCGGGCTGCGCTGGATGGTGCCCCTGGCCGCGCTGGGGAACGTACTGACCGCGTACTCCTGGCTGCCGACCGCCCCTTGGTGGCTGGTCGCGTCCGGGGCACTGCTGCTCTTCAGCCCGCCGGGACGGCTCGCGATCGCCGCGGGCGGCGCACGACTGCTGCTCCGGGGCGTGACGGCCGGGCGGTATCCGCGCGGCGGCAGCGTCCATCTGCGGCTCTGGGCCGCCGAACGGCTCGCGGAGTTCAGTGGCGCGACCTCGCTGACCGGGTCGTGGCTGGAGCGGTACGGCCGTGCGCTGGGCGCCAGGATCGGGCAGGACGTCGATCTGCACTCGCTGCCGCCGATCACCGGCATGCTCAAGCTGGGCCGGGGCGCGGCCGTCGAGTCCGAGGTCGATCTGTCCGGGTACTGGCTGGACGGTGACCGGCTGGAGATCGGGCCGGTCAAGGTGGGTGCGCACGCCGTGGTCGGCACGCGCAGCATGCTGTTCCCGGGTGCCCGCGTGGGCAAGCGGGCCGAGGTGGCGCCGGGGTCGGCGGTCGCGGGGCAGATTCCGACCGGTCAGCGCTGGGCGGGCGCGCCCGCGGTCAAGCTCGGCAAGGCGAAGCGGAACTGGCCCAAGGACCGGCCGCGGCGCGGCACGTTCTGGCGTGCGATGTACGGCATGACGGGCATCGCGCTGACGCTGCTGCCCGTCCTCTCGCTGCTCGCCGCCCTGCTGGTCGCGGATGCCTTCGTGGCGCCGGGCGCCGGGCTGGGCGAGGCCCTGCGGGGTGCCGCGCTCGCGCTGGTCCCGGCGACGCTCGCCTTCGGGCTGACGTACGCCGTGCTGATCCTGATCGCTGTACGGCTGCTGAGCCTGGGCCTGCGCGCGGGCACGTATCCGACGCACAGCCGCACCGGCTGGCAGGCGTGGACGGTCACACAGCTGATGGACCGCTCCCGGGAGACGCTGTTCCCGCTGTACGCCGGGCTGGTCACGCCGGTGTGGCTGCGGCTGCTGGGGATGCGGATCGGCAAGGGCGCCGAGGTGTCGACCGTGCTGGCGCTGCCGAGCCTGACGACGGTCGGTGAGGGTGCCTTCCTGGCCGACGACACGCTGACCGCGCCGTACGAGCTCGGCGGTGGCTGGGTGAAGGTCGGGCGCGCGGAGATCGGGCGGCGGGCCTTCCTCGGCAACTCGGGGATGACCGCGCCGGGGCGGAGCGTGCCGGACGGCGGTCTGGTCGGGGTGCTGTCGGCGACGCCGAAGAAGGCGAAGAAGGGCACGTCGTATCTGGGGCTGCCGCCGATGAAGCTGCCGCGCAGCGCGAGCGACGGCGACCAGAGCCGGACGTACGACCCGCCGGCGCGGCTGCTGTGGGCGCGCGGGCTGGTGGAGCTGTGCCGGATCGTGCCGGTGTTCTGCTCGGCGGCGCTGGCCGTGCTGACGGTGGCGGCGCTGAGCGCGCTGGGCGGCTGGGCCTGGCTGCTGGGCGGACTGGTGCTGCTCGGGGCGGGCGGGCTTGCGGGCCTGCTGTCGATCGCCGCCAAGTGGGCGCTGGTCGGGCGGCACCGCAGCGGGGAGCACCCGCTGTGGAGTTCCTTCGTGTGGCGCAACGAGCTGGCCGACACCTTCGTCGAGGTGGTCGCCGTGCCGTGGCTGGCCGGGTCGGTGCCGGGTACGCCGGTGATGACGGCGTGGCTGCGGGGCCTGGGCGCGCGGATCGGCAAGGGCGTGTGGGTCGAGAGCTACTGGCTGCCCGAGACGGATCTGGTGACCCTGGAGGACGCCACGACCGTGAACCGGGGCTGTGTGCTGCAGACGCACCTCTTCCACGACCGGATCTTGCGGACGGATACTGTTGTCCTCCGTGAGGGCGCGACGCTGGGTCCTGGCGGAATCGTCCTGCCGGGCAGCGCGATCGGGGCCCGCACCACACTGGGTCCCGCGTCACTGGTGATGGCCGCGGAATCCGTTCCCGACGACACGCGCTGGCTGGGCAACCCGATCGAAGCATGGCGTCGGTGACCGCGACTGTGTCGACGTCGGGGGATGAAGGACGTCGTACGAGTGCAGCGCGAGGAGCAGACGCAGCAGTGGCAGTTCAGCAGTCCGTGGGTGCGGACCCGTACTTCCCCGACAACGGTGATCCCCGTTATCGGGTGCATCGGTACGAACTCGCGCTGGACTACCGCCCGGGGCCGAACCGGCTGGCCGGCACGGCCCGGATCAACGCCATAGCGGGCCGCTCGCCGGTCGGCGAGTTCCAGCTGAACCTGGCCGACTTCAAGGTCGGCCGGGTCCGGGTGGACGGACGGCAGCCGCACTACACGCATCGCGGTGGCCGGCTGCGGATCCGGCCCGCCAAGCCGATCCGTGCCGGGGCCGCGTTCACGGTGGAGGTGCACTGGTCGGGCAACCCCAAGCCGGTGAACAGCCCCTGGGGTGGACTCGGCTGGGAGGAGCTGGAGGACGGGGCACTGGTGGCGAGCCAGCCGATCGGGGCGCCGTCCTGGTATCCGTGCAACGACCGGCCCGCGGACAAGGCGTCGTACCAGATCTCCATCACGACGCCGTCGGCGTACTCGGTGGTCGCGGGCGGGCGGCTGCTGACCCGGACCACCAAGGCGTCGACGACCACCTGGGTGTACGAGCAGGCCGCGCCCACGTCGAGCTATCTCATCGGGCTGTCGATCGGCAAGTACCAGACCGTGCTGCTCGGCGACCCGGGGCCGGGCGGTGTGCCGCAGCACGGGCACATTCCGGCGCATCTGCTGCCGGAGTTCTCGCGGGACTTCGCACGGCAGCCCGCGATGATGGAACTGTTCCAGGAGCTGTTCGGGCCGTATCCGTTCGACGAGTACGCGGTCGTGGTGACGGAGGAAGAGCTCGATGTGCCCGTCGAGGCGCAGGGGTTGTCGCTGTTCGGCGCCAACCATGTGGACGGGGCGCGGGGTTGGGAGCGGCTGATCGCGCATGAGCTGGCGCATCAGTGGTTCGGGAACAGTGTGTCCATCGCGGACTGGCGGCACATCTGGCTGAACGAGGGGTTCGCCAAGTACGCCGAGTGGTTGTGGTCGGAGCGGTCGGGTGGGCCTACGGCGCAACAGCATGCCGCGGCGGCTCACCGCTTGCTTGCCGGGCAGCCGCAGGATCTGAAGCTGGCCGATCCCGGGCGGAAGTTGATGTTCGACGACCGGCTGTACCAGCGGGGTGGGCTCACGGTGCATGCGCTGCGGTGCGCGATGGGTGACGCCGACTTCTTCCGGATGCTGCGTGCGTGGGCGGGGCTGCACCGTAATGGTGCGGTCAGCACGGGGGTGTTCACCGCGCATGCGGGGCGGTTCACGTCGGAGCCGTTGGGGGACTTGTTCACGGCTTGGTTGCAGAAGGGGGCGTTGCCGCCGTTGCCTGAGCAGGACGTTCGGGTACCGGTGCGGCCGGCCCACCCACCGACCGGCACCGGTTCCTCCTAGGCCTCCCCCGCAGGGTCAGCTGTGGGGCACCCTCAGTTTGTCCCAGCTGACCTTGCCCGGTATGCCGTCCGCGTCCTTGCCCTTGAAGCGGAGTTTGTGCTGCCAGGCCTGGTAGGAGCGGCGGTCGGCCTCGGTCCATTCGGGGCTGGGGCCCTCTTCGTAGCGGCCGCAGCCCTCGGCGACCAGGCGGTGGCCCATCGCGGTGATGATGGGGGACTTCTGGCCCACGTGGAAGAAGCCGCTGCCGGGGAAGGGCTCGTAGGTCGGCTTGGGCGGGGCGGGCTTGGGGTCGGGTTCCTTGCCGCCGGTGTCGCCGCCCTTGCCGGCCAGGCGTTGGGCGATGCGCTTGCGCATGCCGTCCATGGTGAAGCCGCGGGGGTCCACCTTGCCGGGCTGCCACTCCTTGTGGCCGATGACGGAGCGCTCGGTCCAGCCGTGGTGGCGGCAGATCGCGGCGGCGACCTTCTCGATGGCTTCCTTCTGGACCTCGGGCCAGGGGTCCTTGCCGTTGCCGAGGTTGATGCACTCGAAGCCGTAGAAGTGGCGGTTGCCGTCGGTGTCGGCCTCGTTGTCGTGGGGCAGTTTCGTCTCGTTGATCACGGCCCGCAGGACGTCGTTGTCGCCGAGGCCCGCGTGGTTGGCGCGGCCGTTTCCGACGAGGTGGATGTGGCCCTTCTTGTCGATGACGCCGTGGCAGAGGGGGCCGGGCAGGCTGGAGTAGCCGTCGTAGCAGATGTCGACGGAGGCGTTGGTGCCGGAGGTGACGGTGTGATGGATCATCACGCCGTTGACCGGACCCCAGGGGCCCTTGCCGTTGCGGTTGTGGGAGCGCCAGTTGCGGACCTCGTGGACCGTCAGGCCCTCCGCACGCAGGATCTCCACCATCTTGGACGCGCTCAGTGGCTTGGCCATCACTCGTCTCCTTCCGCCGCGCGCTCGGCATCCGCCGTGGTCTGCGACCGCCCGCCCGAGGGATCCTCCGCCGTCAGTTCCTCCCGGCGCGCCTGGGCCTCGGCCGCCAGGGCCGCCTCGTCCGCCGGCGGGATGCTGCTGGCCAGGGCGGTGAACGCGAGCCGCAGGTCCACGGTGCCGCCCTCGCCCTTCACCAGCGCGAGCGGGGCGTAGGAGCGGACGATGTCGGCCGGGGCCTTGAGGAGGGGGCGGCGGGCCTGATTGGTGGGCCACTCGACGCTGCCGGTGGCGGTGCGGGCGGGGATCAGCCAGTGGTCACCGGTCGTGTACGTGGCGCCCTTGGCGAAGTAGACCTCCACACCGTCCTCCAGCGGCAGCCACTCCCCCTCCTCGATCCGCACCGCGCCACCCTTGAGGGCTGCCGTACGGCCCTTGCGCTTCGGGCCCCCCTGGTGATCCCAGCGGCGCAGGAACGGGTTGAGGTGAGGCAGCCGCCCGACCTGCCCCTCCGGCTCGGCGGACAGCCGCACCCGGCGGCCCGGCAGGTCCAGCTCCTCGACCCGCAGCAGCGGCAGGGGTTCGAGGCGGGAGGCGTACGCGGTGTCGGTGAGCTCGACGTGGTCGCCGACGTCGAGGTCCAGCTTCTCGTCGTGGCCGAGGGTCGCCAACTGAACCCAGGTGCCGTCGAGTTCGTCCACCGGGAAGACCACGGAGCCGTTCTCGCGGGACCACTTGAAGGTGGCGTCCTTGGCCTCGCCGCCCTCGTGGATCTCCACCCGGTACAGCTGGTTCTCCGGGCCGCGGTAGCGGGCGTCGGGCTTGACCAGGCACGGGTCCTCGTCGGCGTGGTCGGGCCGTTCGCTGCGGGCGGCGAGCCGGGCGGTGGGGGTGGACTGCTTCAGCGCCCACTGGGTGAAGGCGGACCGGACGTCCTCCTTCGGCGGGTTGGCGTCCTCGATCTCCAGCGCGGCGAGCGAGAGCGGCAGCACCTGCCAGACGACCTTCACGCGGGCGGCGGTGTCGGGCAGCGCCGTGCCGAGCGCGACCTCGCGCAGCGCCGGGTCCTCGGCGGCGCTGACCGCGCGCTCCCACACCTTCAGATAGACGAGGAACGGCGACTGGGCGGGCGAGGGCAGCCGGTCGCCGGGCTTCTCCGGGTCACGGAAGCCGTCGGGCTGGTCCCAGTACGTCCAGTGCGCGGGCGGCTGCGCGGTCTCCTGCTCGTCGGCGTCCTCGTCGGGGACGGGTGTGCCAGGCCCTGGACGGTTCGCGTCGAGCAGGATGCCGTCGACGTAGTAGCGGCCGCCGTGGATGTGCAGGGTGTCGATGTCGTGCTTGCCGCCCACGTACTCGATCCGGAAGCCGGCGGCGTCGCGCGGACCGCCGTGCTGTCCGATCAGGTCGGCGGCGAGGGTGCGCGCCTGGTGGAGCTGGATCGCGGTCTGCTCGTTGGCGTCGGCGTCGAGCTGGACACGGCCCTGCTGGGCGATGACCGCGGAGTAGTGCCGCTCCGGGCGGAACGTGGAGCGGGAGAGGTCAGCGTGCATGAAGGGGGTCCCCCTGGTTCAGGAAAGTGCGGGTAGGGCGTACGGCGGCACTGCTCATGTCACTAAGAAGATCCCGGTCATGTCACGAAGAAGATCCCGGCGTCCGTGCCCGCGGGCGTGTACTCCTCCAGCCGCGCGCGCAGACCGTCCTCGCGCTGCGGCCGGTACAGGTCGTGGAAGGCGCCCATCTCGGCACCGTCGTCGGATCCGCGGCGGATCTCCTCGGGGCCCCGGTCGGCCAACTGCCCGTACCAGGGCGTCCCGTAGCGCACGGCGGCGAACAACGCCCGTACGGGCGTGCAGCGGTGACGTCGGGGGGTGCGCGAGCCGGCGGGCACGGCCGAGTACCGCAGGCAGCCGATGCCGCGCCTGGCCACGTGCAGCTTCCCGGTGAGGACGGAGTTCTCGACGATCTCCACGACGTGTGTGTGGATTTCGCCGATCACCGTCGTCCGGTGCAGATGGAGCACGGCGTGGGCGTGCCGGCAGTCCGGGGCGGACAGGGCCTCGCGGTCGTCGCCGGTGGCGTCGAGGATGCTGTCGCGCAGATGGATGTCGAGGGGTTCCTCGGTGACTTCGTCGCCGATGACCTCGATGGTGCCGAGGATGCTGTGCTCGACCTGGAGGCAGGCGGTGGTGCGTTCCAGGACGACGCTGGGTTCCTCGGGCGAGTGCGGCTCGCACTCCGGCTCCAGCGACCAGCCCGGCACCAGCGTGCAGTGGCGTACGACGACGGCGCCCATCGGGCCGGTGACGTTGATGCCGCGGCCGGCGACGAGGAGCCCGTCGAGGACGAGGCGGGGCCGCTCGTGCGGGGCGCAGTCCTCGGACACGGCACGGATGTTGAGGGCGTCCGGGCGGTTGCTGTACCAGTCGAGCAGCCGGATCACCGGCCGGGTGCCTTCGGCGGCCCGCAGTTCGAGGCGGTCGCCCGGGTCGAGGTCGAAGTCCAGCTGCTCCTGGTAGGCGCCGCTGTGCGTGATCTCGATGATGCCCTCGGGCCCGGTCCGGTCGGCCCGGCGGTCGTGCTGCCAGGCCCGGTAGGCGTCCATGATCTGCCGGTACGGCTGTCCGGGGCCGACCCGGTACGTCTCCGCGTCGGGGCGCGGCTCCCTGTTCCGCTCGTACTCGCCGCCGCCCATGTCGGCGCCGAACGCGTAGTGGTAGTCCACCCACACGCCCTGCCGGGGCGCCGACCGGGCGCCGAACGCGATCCGGCCCAGCTCCGGGTCGACGGCCACCTGCCCGCGCTTGGGCCGGTAGCGCCATTCGGACAGGTCGGCCACGACGATGTCCTGCGGCGGTACGGGCTTGTCCTCGCCGTCGCGCCGGACGACGAAGCTCTTGCCGGGGCCGTAGTAGTCGGCCAGCCGGTCGTGGAGCATGCGGCGGGTGATGAACGCGGGCACGTTGTCGACCGCGGCGATGTGGGTGGGCGACGGCTCCGGGACGGGTTTGGTGACCAGGGGGCTGTCGTTGCCGAGGATCGAGAAGGTGTAGAGGTGGCGGGCGCGGTCGATGCAGTACGCCGGTGACGACGTCAGCGAGTACGCCTTGAGCCGCCACACGAACAGCCCCACGCCGGCCGGGGTCCAGCCGCCCTGCCGGTGGCGGGAGTCGGCGCTGCGGACGTCGGCCGTACGGGCCGATGTGGTGAACGGGCCGCCCGCGAGGGCGAGTTCGGATGAGTTCCGCAGGTCGACGAGGCGCCCGCGGACGGCGCGCTCCGTGCCGCCGTACAGCTTCACGGGCTGGTTGTGGGCGACCAGGCGGGACAGCTCGACGGCGCGGGCGGGCCAGCCGGTGATCTGCTCGGAGAGTTCCTCCAGGAGGTGGAGGGTGCCCTTGCGGCGCCGGTTGGCGACGGTCGCGGCCACGTCGGCGCGCGGGGCGACGGCCTCGGCGAGTGCCGCCCGGCCGCCCTCGTGCAGGCCCGTGGTGAGGACGCGTTCATAGCCGGGCAGGGTGCGGTAGCCGACGAGGTCGCCGAGGTACGGCAGCACCCAGGGCGCCGCCGTCTCCACGAACAGGTCCTCGTAGCCCTGCTCGACACCGTCGCGGACCCGGTCCAGCTGCTCGGTGATCACGGCGAGCAGCGCGCGCAGCGCCTCGCCCTCCTCGGCGTCCCGCAGCAGGTGCCAGCGGGGCAGCAGCGCGGCCAGGCCGTCGGGCTCCCTGGACGTCGCGGGGGCGGTCGTCGTCTCGAACTGGACATCCGTCGAGTTCACGGCCATCACTTGACCTCCGTCAGGATCAGGGTGTCGGCGGCCCTCGGTGACAGCAGCGCGAGCTGCGCCGGGCGGATACCGCGGAAGACGAACACCGACCGGCCCTTCGGCAGGCGCCGGGTGTCGGTGATGTCGGGGTTGAGGCGCAGGAGTTCGGCGAGCGGAACGCCGTAACGAGCCGCTATGGCACTCAGGGTCTCGCCGTCGTCGGCGCGGACGGTGTGGACCGTCTCGTCGTACGTCGCCGGGTGCGCGGGCACGCTCGTCCGCGGAGCGCCGGGGCGGGTGAGCAGCTCGGTGAGCCGGTCCGGGGTTGCGGACGCGGGGATGCCGGTGAAGACGTCGACGTCCACGTAGTCGACGCCGGGCACGGTGTGGGCCGTGGCCAGGATGTCCGAGAGCCGGGCGGGCTGCGCCAACTCCCGTCCCTCGTAGCCGAGCCGGCGCAGCAGTGCCTGCCGCAGGCGCGGCTCCACGATCTCCCAGGCGTGGTCGGGAGCGACCTTCACCTTGGCCGCGACGACGAGCAGGACCAGCTCGCGCACATCCACGCGGACCGGCAGGCCCAGGTCGCCGTACTCGGTGAGGGCGGCACGCAGCGGCCGGAGCGTCTCCTCGCCGAGCGGTACGTCGTCCGTGCCCGCGACCGTCACGTGCACCACGCGCCGCCGCCCGTCGAAGAGTTCCCGTGCGGCGGCCCGGCCGATGCCGGCGCGGGAGCGGGCGAAGTCCTCGTAGTCCGGCGTGGACACCAGCCGGTCCAGGGCCGAGACCGCGAGGGGGATCGTACGGCGGGTCAGGCCGGGCCCGTCCGCGTCCGAACCGCCGGTCGCGGGGCGGGGGTTGGTGACCGCGGTGACGCCGAGCGGCCGGGTGAGGGGCTGGGTGATGCGGTCGGCGGCGACGTTGGCGGCCTTGCCGGTGCCGAAGCGGTAGCGGGCGCGGACGTTCTCGTGGCCGCTGGGCAGACGGGCGCCGTGGATGCCGTCGCCGAAGGTGACGGTGGTCCGGCCGTCCGCGGTGCTGCCGGTGATGTAGACCCGCTCGTTCGGGCCGCGTCCGGCCAGGCTGTCGACCTCGTGCCAGAGCACCCCGTCGATCCGGATCTCCAGCACCGGTGTGGCACCGAGGGGGTTGTCGTCGGCGAGCCAGGTGAGCGGGGACTGCCAGAGCGCGAACGTCTGGTTCACCCGGTCCGAGTCGCCGCTGCCGATCGCCTCCTCGCGGCTCTCGCCGTGGGTGACCTCGACGACGTTGCCGAGGACGCGGACGGTCGCGCGCCGGTAGCGGTGGGCGAGGTCGGCGGTGAGGGTCAGCGCGGTGTGGACGTGGTCGCCGGGCAGCTGCGGGTCGACGGCCGGGTCGGCCGAGGCGATGGTGACGACCTCGGTGGCGGTGACGCCGGCCACGCCGGGGATGTCGGTGCGCTCGCCGGTGACGATCAGCGTGCGCCCCGGCTGCAACCCGTCGTACAGCTGCGCCAGTTCGATCTCGTTGCCGTACACGTCCTCGGCCAGGGGCTCGTCCGCCAGGCGCAGCGGCTCCCCCGCGGCGTGCACGGTGGTGTCGCGGATGTGGGAGAGCAGGACGTCGAACTCGTCCAGCCAGGGGTCGGCGAGGGTGAGTTCGGTGCCGCGGCCGGTGATGCCGTAGTTGGTGTACGCGGCCGTGCGGACGGCGACCACCTGGGTGGTGACGAACGCCAGCTTGTCGTCGCCCGGGATGCCGCCCTCGGCGCCCTTCTTGGGGCGCTGGACGGCGACCCAGCTGCCGACCGTGATGCCGGTGTGGACGGAGTCGAGCTGCAGCACACGGCGGTTGATGGGCTGCGGCTTGCTGGCGATGACCACCTCGACGTTGGGCTCGGCGCTGCCGACGGTGTAGCGCACGCTCACCTCGTACTCGCCATGGGTGAACTGCTCGCTGCCGCCCGGCCGCAGCGCGACCTCCTCGGCCGTGCCGTTGTTGATGCCGACGTGGACGAGGCCGTCGTTGTCGGGCCGCGACACATGCAGGGTGCGCTCGGGCAGACCCGAGTGCATCCGGACGGTGACGCCCGGCTCCTGGGAGTCGGCGGGCCGCCGGTTGAGCCAGTTCAGGTCCCTGTCCTGCCCGGCCCGGACCGACAGCTCGACCTGCCCCGGACCCAGCGGAAAGTTCACGAACTGCGGCACGGGCAGATTCTCGGCACGCTGATCGGAGCTGCTGCCCTCGACGTACTGGAACTCCCCCCGGACCGGCACCTTCCCCGCCGTGTCGTACACGATGCGCATGCTGGTCAGCGCCGCCCCCGTGAGCGGCCAGTCCGCCGTACGAATCACCCGCCCCCGCTCGTCCTGCACCGGCTTGAGCGGAGCGGCGGCCCCGAAGGGCGCCGTGGTGACGCGCATGGCGAGGAGTTCGCGGAGGAGTTGGGGGGCGCCGGGGGCGGCGGCGGTGCGCCAGGCCGGATAGAGACCGGGATTGAGAGCGGAGAGCATCCGGGCAGGGTCGGCGGCTCGGCGTGGAGCACTGCTCTGGGCCGGGGCGGAGGAACGCAGGGCGGGCAGTACAGCGCTCAGGGCTTTAAGAGCAGCGGCACGAGAATCGCCCTGAAGGGGCGCGGGGAACTGCGCGACCAGCCCAGACGGCGCCGCACCCGCCAAACCACCCGACTCAACTGTCTGCGCAGGCGCCAACTCCAAGGCCCGCTCACCCAGTTCCGCAAGCACCGCCTCAAGCTGAGCAAACCACTCCGCCACATCCTCATACGGCGTAGCCAAGACCTGCGCCTCACCAAGCCTCGCAACCGGCTCATTCAGCCGCGCAGCGAATTGCTCTGGCGTCTTCACCGCACCCAGATCGGCCCGCAACGGCGCAAGAACCTGATCCTCGAAGTCCTCGATCAGCCGACTGACCGGACGCGGATTAGGAACCTCCGGGGTAGGCGGCTCATCACCCGGCTCGCCCGGCACCGCAGGCTCGGCGATCCAACGCCGTACCTCGTCGACGAGTTCCTTCAAGGTCGGCGGCGCCGACTTCGGCAGCGAGATCGCCGTGATCTCATCATCACGATCGACCCGCGTCTTGGCGACCGGCAGCAACTTCCGCTCGCCACCGGCCCGTTCACCGAACACGAACAGCAACTGGTCACCGGTCTGCAGAGAGTTCGCCGTGCCTTCGACGAACAACTCCGACCGGCGCTCCAGATCCGCCGGGGTCACCAGCGACGGCCGACGCCGACGCACCTTCAGCTCGTTCCAGTCCCAGCGCGCCACCAGATCCCGGCTGGTCTCGAACGTCTGGGACTGCTCGTCGGCGGACGCCGGCACGCTGTGGCTGCGCGCGCCGCGCGGGATGACCACCGGCAGCGTCTCGGCGCGCGGATCGCGTTCCAGGGTGTAGGCGACATGCGTGGCCGCAGCGACGCCCGGGCGGGGCCGGTGGCCGACGAGCCGCCCGAGCAGCACCAGCGACCGGTGCTCGTTCGCGGTACGGACGTACGCCTCGTCGGCGATCCGCTCCGAGTGGAAGGTGAGCAGGTCACCGAGGACGGCGGTGGCGTCGAGCAGGCCGATCGCCGGGTCGTCGGGGGTGCGGACGGTCAAGCCGTCGAGCGCCGGGTACGCCGGTGAGGCGAGCCGGTCGAGCAGGGCCGCCAGGAAGGAGCCGTACTCGCCGACGCGGTAGTCCAGCGCGGTGCGGCCGGGCGGGTTGTGGAGCGGGGCGGGGGCGAGGCGCTCGTCGTGGCCGCCGCATGCGCCGCCGCAGGAGCACGCGTCGCTCATCGGGCACCTCCCAGGGATATCGCCAGCAGGCCGTTCTCCGGCCGGTCCGGGTCGTTGTCGCAGGTGGCGATCTCCAGCGGGCCGAGCCGCAGCACGCCGTCCTCCCTCTCTCCTCGGTCCTGTTCGAACAGCCGCCGCAGCCGGGTGACCCGGACGCTCTCCACGCCCGCGACCGCGGCGGCCACGGCGACCAGCCGGCTGAGCCGGACGGGTTCGCCGAAGCTGAGCGCGTCGGGGTGGAAGAAGCCGTTGCGGCCGGTGCCCAGCACCCGGTACAGCTCGGCCAGGATCTGCCCGTGCTGATGGCCGGGCCGGGCGCACACGGTCAGCGCGATGTCGAGCGGGACCAGCCGGGCAGGGCCGACCACGAGGTCGTGGCCGATGCGCCGGTACGGCTCCAGTGCCTGCTCGACCGAGGCGAGCAGCGTCGCCGACGGGGCGCCGGTGCCGTACGCGTCGATCGCGATGTGGGCCTCCTGGAGGCTGCCGGTCCAGCGGATCTCCGCGGCGGCCCGCTGTACGCCGGGCAGGGCGGAGGCGAGGGCCGCGTAGTCCTCGGCGGTGACCGCGCGCAGCCGGGTGCGGCGCAGGTCGAGCGGGGCCAACTGGCGTGCCTGCTCGACGGGTTCGGGTTCCGTCCCGCCGATGGCGGGCAGCGGGTTGCGGACCACGGCGGCCGGTGGCGGCTCGCAGTCGTCCTGGACGACGAGGTGGTTGATGGCCTCCGCGCCGACGTTGCCCGCGGTGCCGCCGCCGAGCCGGTAGTGCAGGGCGAGGCGCGAGCCGGGGGTCGGTTTCGCCCCGTGCCGTCCGTCGCCGAAGCGCAGCGCGATACGGCCGTCGTCCTCCAGTTCGCCGACGAAGTGCCGGTCGCGGGAGCCGCTGTCGAGCAGATCCCTGCGCGGCTCCCAGACGACGTCGTCGCCTTCGAGGGCGCGTACGGCAGGCAGTGCGCGGCGCGGATCCTGCGCGAGCCCGGCGGTCGCGGAGCCACGGAGCACCGGCTCGTCGGGGTGGAGCCCGGCCGCGTACGACGGGCCCCAACTGTGCGCGATCTCCCAGGCGATATGGCCGTCGAGGACCGTGCCCGCACGGGCCCGAGCGGCGAGCACCTCGACGCGCTGGAGCTTGGCGTCGAGCAACTGGTCGCTGCGGTACAGCAGTTCCCGCAGGGCCCGGACCGGATGCAGGCGGAGTTCCAGGCGCTCGAGGATCTTCAGGCCGTAGACGACGGTGAGTTCGGCGATCTCCTCGTCGCCGAGCCCGTCCCGGTCCCGCGCGCTGCGCCACAGTTCGACGAGCCGCTGCCGTATCCGCCCGGGGATGGCGGCGATCCGCTCCGCCTGTCCGGCGGACACGGTCCGCGGGTCGGGGAACGGGACGGCCTGGGTGACGGGCGTACGGCCGAGGACCGGCCGGAAGCGAGGCCGGATCCCCGGGTAGACGGACTGGGCGAGCAGGGTGCGCAGGGCGGCGGCCTGGGCGTACGCGGTGCCGGGGACGACACGCTCGTGCCGCTGCCCCGCCCGCTCCAGACCGAGTCCGGCGCGTACGGTCGCGGCCTCGCCGACCACCTCGAACAGCTCGCGGACGTCGTCGGGCGTGAGCGCCTGGCCGTCCTCCGCCTTGTCCGACAGGGAGTTGATGAGCCGCGCGGGCGCGTTGCCTTCCTCGCGGTCGTGGCAGCCGAAGGCCGGGGGGTCGCAGGGGGCGACCACGGCGGGCTCCTGGGGCACGGTGACCGTCTCGGGGAGCCCGGTCAGGGAACGGCCGTGATCGACGAGGACGACATTGCCGCGGGCGAGGCTCACGTCCTCGACGGGCAGACAGTCGCGTCCGCCGCGCGTGGTGAGGCAGAGCGGGAAGCGCAGGGCGTCCTCGGCGGCCCAGGTGACCTCCAGGACCGGCTGGTCCTCGATGCGGTCGACGGCCGGGGTGACGGAGGTGAGGCGTACGGCCTGGCGGTGGGCCGGGTCCTGGTCGCCGGGAGTGCCGGTGCGCGGGCCCTTCACTTCCTCCAGGATCAGCAAGTCGCCCGGCTTCAGGTCGAGTTGGCGGTCCCGGCAGGTCTCCGGGTCCTGCCACTCGTCCCTGAGCGTGGCGGCCGTGGCGCCCTTGGGCAGGGTGCACACCTCGCCGCCCCAGGTCCACAGGCGGATCGCGTTGTGCGCGACCCGCAGCTCCAGCGGGTCGACGGTGAGGACAGGTTCGAAGACCTCCACCGAGCCGCGTTCGTCGAGGTCGCCGAGGTCGATCTCGCCGATGACCGTGCCGGGTTCTGGGCGGTCGTGCGGGTCGAGGGTGCGGACGTCGACGGAGGCGAAGCGGTAGGTGCCGGGGGCCAGCGTGTGGTCGCCCGCGGTCTCCACGGCGACGTAGGCGCGGGCCGTGCAGCCGTCGTGCATCGCGTAGTCGATGAGGCGGACATGGCGGCGTACGGAGACCCGGCGGCGCGCGGTGTCGAGATAGGCCTCGGTGGCGACCGCGTCCTGCTGGTAGCTGATCTGGTCGCCGGTGTACGCGAGCAGCTCGACGAGGGTCACACCCAGGTCGGCGGGGTTGCGCTCGACCCAGTCGGGGGTGGTGAGGGCGAGCCGGTCGAAGAGGAGCTTGCGGATGGTGTCGTAGTCGCGGGCCGTGTAGTCGACGACGGGGGCGTCCGGGAAGTCCGGGGTCTCGTCGCCGTCGTCCTTGCAGTCGAAGGGAGTCGGGCAGTCGGGCCGGAAGGAGAAGGCCGCGCTGTGGTAGCGCTGGTCGAAGCCGCGGTAAGGCTCCGTGCCCGGGCGGCCGTACGGGTCCGTCTCCACGAGGGCGAACCGGTAGCGGGAGGTGTCGCCGGCCCGGTCGAGGGTGACGTAGAGCCGGTCGTCGAGCTCCGGGTCCTCCTCGCGTTCGACGCTGACGTCGACGGCGGTGATGCCGGTGATCCGACGGCCGCCGTCGATGCGGATGTTCTCCGGGCCGAGGCCGTGCGGGGCCTTGCCGAGGAAGGTGACGGTGAGCAGCAGCCCGTCGTCGCTGACCTCGACGGCGTCGACGCCGTTGAGCTGGGCGGCTCTCACCTTGGCTCGGCGGGGAGTTGTCGTGTCCGTCATGCGGTGGCCCTCCCTTCGAAGACGTCGTCGCGGCGGGCCCCGTCTGCGCGCAGGACGTAGGACAGATAGACGCGGACGACGTGGTCCTCGCTGACCACGTCGAGGGTCTCGACGTCGATGAGGTCGCCGAGCCACCGCTGGAGGGAGGCCTGGACGGAGAGTTCGAGGGTGCTCATCAGCTCGGGGCTGTTCGGCGCGAAGACCAGGTCCAGCAGGCCGCAGCCGAAGTCGGGGCGCATGACACGCTCGCCGGGGCTGGTGAACAGCAGCTGCTCGATCAGGTCGTGGACGTGCTCGCCGTGGCGGGCGTGCGCGGTACGGCCGCGACGGTCGGCCCGGAAGGGGAACGCGATGTCGGTACGGGGGCGTGGGCTCATCGGACGGACACCTCCCGCTGGGAGCCGGTGACGACGGGCGGCCCCTGTGGCACCAGGGCCGCGCTGAAGCACTGGCCCGCGGAGGTGTCGAGCAGTGCCGGGGCGCCCGCGAGGGTGACACCGCTCGCGGATGCCGTGAACCGTACGGACACGCACGGATGCGGTACGCCGTTCACGGTGTGGGTGCAGCCGACGACGGTGTAGGTGTCGGCTGTGGTGGCTACCGCCCGGCCGCCGATCAGCACCGCCGGAGACGGCGCGTGTGCCGCTGTGGCGCGCCCCCCATGCGGGCAGATGATCACGGCGTCGGCGCCGAGCAGGTTCCCGGAAGTCCCGGACACGATCCTCGTTCCCCCGTTCCTAACGCTTCGAATCCACGGTCAACTGGCCCTCGTTGACGGTGACCCTGCCGTCCTTGAGGGTGATCCGGGCCGGACCCGAGGCGATGACGATCGCCTCTTCGGTGATCCGGATGAACGCGCCCCCCTTGGCCTGCAGCAGAATCCCCTCGTCGGGTCCCGTCACGTCGTTCATCACGATCTTGTGCGCGAGCTGGGTCTGCACGACGACCGGCTTCAGGGCCGATGGCCGCGCCAACTCCCGTTGCGCGTCGGGGGGAAGCTCGGTGCGCTCGCCCCACCAGCAGCCCGTCCAGATCGGAAAGCTGGGGTCGCCCTGCTCGAATTCGACCCACACGCCGGCGTCCTTCGGCGGCACCACGAACTGCCCTGCTTCCTCGCCGGTGAACGGCAGGCAGGGCAGCGCCCAGGTGGAGGGCTCGTCGCCGAGCACATCGGGGACCTGGACGGTGATCCGTCCGATGCCCAGGGGATCGTTGTTGTCGATCACCCGGCCCCGGAACTTGCCCATGTACCGGTTGTTCGCTGCCGCCATGCTGAACTGCTCCTGTTTCTCGGATTCTTCGGGGTGTGCTCCGCCGTCACGGCCGTACTGTGTCGCCGCGCGCGACGAGGCCCTCCCTGGAGAGCGTGAAGTTCTGGGTGAACGAACCCGGGCGCAGCGTGTGCGTCACGGACTTGACGTAGTAGTCGCCGTCGTACATCGCCCCGGAGCCACGGACGCCGACGAGGCTGCGCGGGTGGAGCAGATAGCCGTGCCGGGTGACGTCGAGGGAGCCGGAGCCGGTGATGACGTCAGCGGAAGTGGCGGCCCGAGCCAGGAGTTCGGCCTGCGCCTGCTGGATCTGCTGCTTGGCCGTGCCGGTCAGGGTCCTGCGCTTCAGCGCGGGGGTGGGGCGGCGGCCGAGCGGCGGTCGCAGCGGGCTGATCGATGGCTGGCCGAGCAGCGTCGCCTGCCGGTTCGCCGGATCCTGCCAGCGCGCCTGGGGCTCCTCGCGGGCGGTCCCGTCGTACGCGAACGTCAGCTGATCGACGGTCGAGTTGGGGCCCATGTTGACGTTGAGGGCGTGCTGTCGAGTGCCGAGCCGCACCTCGGGCCCCCAGTACGCGGAGGACTGCCCGGGCGTGGGCCCCGGCTCCAGATAGAAGGCGTACCCGTTCGCCTGGGCCAGCTCGTTCACGTACTGCAGATCGGTGCCGGCCTGGTAGTGGACCCGCAGCTGCTCGTGCGGGGGTTGCAGGATCTGCTCGTCCTTGACGTCGGGCCGGATGCCGTAGTCGCGGTAGCGGCCGAGGATCGCGTGGACGCGGCGGGAAGGGGCGAGATTGGGGTAACGGTCAGTTCGCTCCTCCAGGTCCATGAGCAGGGTCAGGTCTTCGCCGGTCACGGTGAGGGTGGTCTGCCCCGGCTGGTTACTGGCCCCGACTTCCTGCCGGACGATGAGCCCGTCGAAGAGGACCTGAGGAGTCCCACGCACACTGACGCTCACGATGATCCGCGTCTTGGGATCGAAGAACCCCTCGGGCAGCAGATTCCGCTGAATGAGCCCGCGTTTGCTGAGGTCGAAGGCCATCTGGAAGCCGCTGCGCTCCCCCGCCGTGACGGTGATCTGCGCGGAGAGCAGGGCCTCCATGACCTCGGCGGGCACGGGCCGGGTGAGCTTGGGGCCCATGTGCAGGGTCATGTGGACGGGCCCGGCCCCGACGGGCACTTCCTCAGGCACGCCGGCCTCCCTGCGGGAACCCACCGGGCAGCGGTACGTCCACGACCCGGCCGGGCTCGTCGGTCAACTCGCGTGGATCGAGGGCGGGATTGGCGTCCGCTATCTGCCACCACTGCCCCGGGTCACCGAAGTACCGCTGCCCGAGCAGATCCGGCCGCTCGCCCTCGCGGACCGTGTGCTCCTCGGTCTCCTGCGCATCGAGCGGGGGCAGCAGCCGGCGCTTGGTGTACCGCACTTCGGTGCCATCCTCGGTGACGTGCACCCCGATCTCCGCGTCGTGATACCGGCTGGAGCGGGGGTAGGGGTGGGCCCCGGGTATCGCGTCCAGAGCGCTCTCGTACGGCTGGATGCCGTCGTTACCGGCCATGTCGGTGTCAGCCCCTTCCCAAGGTGACGGCGCCGCGCCCGCTCAGCCCGAGCGCACCGAGGCTGCCGCCACGGGCAGAGGCGGCGAGCCGCTCCTTCTGCGCGAGGTGCGCCATGTACAGATCGGCACCGCGGTGCCCGGCGGGCAGGTCGCTGACGCTCAGCACCTTCAGCCCGATGCTCAGGCTCGCGCGGATCGGATTGAGGTTGACGTCGAAGGCGGACTCGTTGATGGACAGCTCGGTGAGGCGCACGGGGAGCACGCGCTTGCTCCCCCAGGTGAAGAGCGTCAACGGCATCTCGATCGGTGTGATCTCGATGGTCCCCTTCTGCGTCTGCTTCGCCGCTTCGCGGAGCTGGGCGGTGGTGGGGTGCACGAGCATCTCGAGCGTGGCGAGCTGGGGGTGGATGCCGTCGGGCGCGGCGATCTCGAGTTGATCGGTGGCGTCGATCTCGGCGGTGAACTTCCAGGTCTCCTCGGCGGGACCCTTCAGGCGGAGCGCCTCATTCCGGTCGCCACTGCCTGTCCCGCCGCCTTCGCCGCCCTGACCCCCGGCGGCCTGCGGCGCGAGCGAGCGCTCCAGGGTGTCCGGGTTGAACTGCAGCACGATGACGCGCTGGGGGGAGCCGGTGTCGGGGTCGACTACGACCAGGCCGGAGCGGATGGGTTTGGGGATGTCTGCGTAGCGGGTCATGACCCCTCCTCATTGCCCGTGTCCACAGCATCCGCCGTGACCTCGTCAATCAAATAGATGGGCGGGTCGGAGAACTCCACGCCGTGGGAGACAAGGGTTTGGGTGACTTTCCCTCCGAAGACCAGGGAGGGTGCGACCGGGTACGTTTCCCCACTCACTTCATAACTGTCCGACCAAGCAATTCCATGTTGCCCGAGGAAGTTAAGGTTTCGCTTCGTGAGCACCATCCGCCCATCATGCGAGATCATCCAAAGTCCGGTCGTACCCTGCTCCAACCCGAAGGTGGTGACAAGCGACACCGGTTCCGGTAGCCGGGGCGCCTGCACAAGCTCCCAGAGTGGGCTGCCTTCTCGCTCGACCCATTCCACATCCCTGCTGAGCGGTGCCAACAATGCGAGCAGAGCACGGTTCGCCAGCGTGACTTCTTCGTCGTCCGTCTCCAGGAGCACAGGGAAGTCCTCCCGTACGTCCGCCTCACCCTCCGGGTTGAGGGGCAGCAACGCCCCGTAGTTCTCGGGCTGATCGGTGTCGTCCGGACGGAACTCGTGGAGCAGATAACACTGGATCCCACGCTGTCGCAGCTCTGCGTATGCCTGCAGAACCGCCTCCGCTGATCCGGTCCATTGACCGGGGCGTCGTGAAGTAGTACCGCTTCTCGTCATGAGCTCCTCAACCTCGGAGCTCGGCATGGTCACAATAAACTGGGTCACTCGCATGGCCGACTACTTTCTGATCTGCTGAAAAAGTCCGCGTCCCTTGTCAATCTCTTCTATTCGGTACCCGAGAACGCGGATGCAGGCGAGCCCCCACTTGCGATGCGTTTCCGGAGAAGCACCGGTGTCCTTGAGGAATTTTCGGACCGACTTGCTTCCCGTGGACGGCAGCAGCGTGCCGTCTGGCGCCTGGACACCCGATTGCTTCCGTGCCATCCAGACATTGAACTCCTGGTTCGCATAATCCCTGGAGTACGCCAAGTTCTTGACGGTGTTCGGCCCGCTGGCCACCTGCTCATGAATGTGATGCCAGTTCCACTTACGCCCCCCGGGATTCTTGAACTTGTAGGCCTTCCGATAGTTGAGTGACTGGCGCGCATCCGGATCATACTGGGACCAGGGATCGCCGTTCCTGATCTGTTCGAAACTCCTGCCGTACTTGAAGTTTCCAGGTTTGGCGATCTTGCTCCATGCCCCCTTGTTCTTGATTGTCACATCGAACTCGGCCGGACCCTCCTTGCCATGACCGTAGAAGGAGAACGTCTTCTTTCCCACACTCTGGATCTGCCCCATGTACCACCCGGCACCGGGGCGTTTGGCGAATACCTTCATACGAGAATAGGGAGGCGGGTTCTTGTCCTCTTCTTCTTTCTCGGTCTTGTTCCTGTCGTAAACGACGGCACCCTGCTTGGACGACTCCACCTGATTTTTTGGCGCCTCGGCCTGCAGCCCCGCCGGGGACTGCTCCTCCGACTCTTCGATTTGCTGGTCGGAAGTCTCCGGGCGCTCCATGTCCTCGGGCTGCGCTTCCTTGTCCGACGGCTGTACACGCACACCGTCGATCCCGAGATCGCGCCCTGGATTGAGCGTTACGTCGAAGTCGACGACAGGATTCCCACTTGCGGTGAGACTGGTCAGGCGGTAGTGGCGGCGTAGTGCGTCAAGGGTGGGGCGAAGGACGCGTTCCGGGATTCCTCGCGTGAGGCGTTCTTTGAGATTCCGACGCAGGCGCGGGAGGATTCGGTTCAAGCGCTCCTGCTTGGAATCCTGGGACTTCTCGTCCTTACGCCGTCGATCCCGATCCTGCCTCTTGCGCTGTTGCTGTCGCCTCTTGTCGTCGCGCAGCCGGTCCTTCTTCTTCTTGAAGAGATCGCGAAGCCTCTTCGCACCGTCCTTCAGCGCCTTCCCGAGCTTCGACTTCTTCAGTTTGTTGCCGAGGGTCTTCGCCGCGTTGCCGACCTTCTTCAAGGCGGACTTGACCGCACCCTTGGCCTTCGACAGGGCCTTCTTGGCAGGGGACTTGGGCTTCTTGGGCTTCTTCGGCTTGGGGCCCTCGATCTCCTTTTTCTTCTTGGGGCTCGGGGCGTCGGGGGTCTTGTCCCCGGTCGGCGTCTTGTCCCTGCTGCCCGGCGTCTTGTCCTTCGACGGCTCCGGCGTGCGGTCCTTGTCCGGCGTGCGGTCCCTGTCGGGCGTACGGTCCTTGCCCGGTGCCTCCGACTTCGCCGGCCCCGCATCCTTAGGCTTGGCCGCCGCCCCCGGATCCGCCTTGGCCGGCCCCTTGGGCGTAGCCGCATCCTTGGGCTTCACCGGCGCCTTCGGCGCAGGAGACGTCGCGCCCTTCGGCTTGGGCGTCGCCGCCCCCGGTGCGGCAACCTTCTGGTTCGCGTTCCGCATCGCGCCCCGCGCGTTGTTGACCGCGTCGCCCGCCGCCTGCTTGCCGCCCTTCCCGGTCCGCTTCAGGCCGTTCATGATCTTCTGCGACATGTCCTGGAGGCGTTCGCCGACGCCCTTCGTGGCCGAGGACAGACGGATCATCAGGAAGTTGGCGATGAAGTCCAGCAGGGCGACAACTCCCGCCGCGACCGCCTCCGCGAAGAGACAGGCCGCCGGACCGGCCTTCACTGCCTTCAAGTACGCCCAGAACTTCGAGAACGCCGTCAGGATCGAGCTGATGCTCTGCCACGCCGCCATCAGGCCTTGGACGATGGTCAGGATGGCGCCCGCCGCGGGGACCAGCATCGAGACGACCTTCTCGATGACCAACGAGGCGATCATCATCGGCAGGGAGGCGACGATCGCGTCCCACGCCATCTTGCCGATCTGCTTGAGCGAGACGCAGCCCTTGACGAGGACGTTGATGACGGCCTTGCCGAGGCCGAGGATGCCCTCGACCTTGGTGTCGAACCACCGCTTGACGGCGACCTTGATGGCGCCCCAAAGGTGGTCGGTGATGCCGGACTTCGCGGACGAGCCGGCCTTGGCGAGCCAGCCGCCCGGGTCCGGGGCGATGTCCGCGATCAGCGCGGCGAACTTGCCGAGCGCCTCGATCGCGGCCTGCGCGAACTTGATCGCGCCCTCGATCACCGCCTGGTAAGCCTTGATGACCAGTTTGACGCCCGCCTCAAGGGCGGTCAGCAGTGCGTTCAGGCCCGCGGCCAAGGCGTCCAGTAGGGCGTTGACCGCCTTCTTCAGGCCGTCCGCCAGCTGATTGACGGCCGAGATGGCCGCGTCCCGCATCCCCTCGATCGCCTTGCGGAACTTGTCCCGCAGTTCGGGGAAGGCGGCGAGCAGCACGTCACCGATCGCGATCAGGACGTCGGCGAGCGCGTTGATCGCGGAGATGGCCAGGTCGCGGACGAAGTCGATCGCCGCGTTGGCCCACTCCTTGAACTGGTCGATGATCCCGTTGACGGCGGCCCGCGCCGCCTCGAAGACCGCCGTGACCGCGTCGAGCAGAGCACTGAAGAAGTCACCGACCGCGTCGGCGAGCATGCCGAAGAATCCGCCGGAGGGCTTCTCCTCCTCCTTCTTCTTCTCGGCCTCCTTCTCGGCGTTCTCCCGCTCGGTGTCGATCTTCTCGTTGTCTTTGTCCTTGCGGTCCGCGACCTCCTTGTCCTTCTCGTCGCGGGCCTTGACGATCTCCTTGTTCTTCTTGCCGTGCTCCTCCTCGGACTTGGTGTCCGCTTCCTCGACCTTCTTGTCCTGCTCGGACCGCCACTGCTCACGCTGGACCTGGGTCTCACGAGCGACCTTGCCCCGTTCGGCGGTCTGCTTCTCCGTGTTCTGGGAGACCTCGCGGTCGATCTCGGCCTGCTTCTCCTGCTTGGCCTGCTGTTCGCCCTGCCGCTGCTCCTGCTCCTTGGCGGCGAGGTCGCCCTGCGCCTGCCCGGCGGCACCGCTGATCTCGCCGCCCTTCTCCTCCTGGGCGACCTTGCCGACCCCGGCCTTGGGCGGCGACATGGCCCGCAGCGCACCGCCCTTGCCCCCGCCGGGGCCGCCGGAGGCCTTGCCGGTGAGCTGTTCCTGCGGCGCGTCGGGGAAGATCTGGTCCTCGCCCATCGGCTTGGCCGCGTCGTCACGGCCGGTCGCCTGGATGTCGGACTGCTTCTCCTTGAGCGCCTTCTGCTGGTCGTCCGTACGGGTCGGGTCGCTGGCGCCCTCCAGACGGATCTTCGGTGCCGGTCCGACCGTCTTGTTCTCCAGGGCCGGGTCGCGCGTGGGCACGGCGTCGGCCGCGGCCTCCACGTTCTGCGCCTCGGCCTCGCTGAGCCCCTCCGTCGGCACGGCGGGAGGCGGCGGCGGAGGCGCGCTCGGCTTCTCGCCCGCGGCCTTCTCGCTGCCCTTGGCCTTCTGCTTGTCGGCCTGGTCCTCCGGGCCGAGCTTCTCCACCTTGCCGGTGACCGGGGCCGCCGCGGGCGCCGCCTCCGGCGGTGCCGAACGGGTCTGCGGCGCGCCCGAGGGCCGTTCCCGCGTGGGCGGGGCGGAGTCCAGGCGCTGCTGCTCCTCGCTGATCTTCTTGTCCGCGGCCTGGTCCACTCCGGGCATGGCGGCGGCGGCCTGGTCCGGCGCGAGCTTGCTCACGGTCTGGACGGCGGCCTTCGGGTCCTGTCCGGAGACGTCCGGCGGCTCCTGCTTCTTCTCCTCGGCCGCGGCCTGACCACCGCCACCGCCACCGCAACTGGCGCCGCCTTCGGGCTCGGCGGCCGGTTCGGGCGGCGCACAGCCCCCGCCGTCCTTCTCCAGGGACGCCTCGGGCTGCGGAGCCGGCGCCTGGGCTGTGCCGGGTGCCTGTTCGGGGGAAGCGGCCGGACTGACCCCGGTCTGCGCGGCGGACGGCGCGGCACCGGGCCCGGCTGCCGCCGTCGGCCCGGGCGTCTTCTCGCTGCCGCCGACCGGAGCGCGCGGCGCGGCCACGGGCCCGGACTCCTGCGGCACCTGCGACTTGGCCTTGGGAGCCTCCCGCTCCGGCTTCGGCGGCGCGGCGGCGCGCCGCGCGGCCGGTGACGGGTTGCGGTCCTCGACCGCCGTCCGCGGAGTGGCGGCACCGGCGGGCTTGCGTACGGGGGCGGGGGCGGCGTTCACCGCGGGCGCGGCCGGTGCGGCGGCTGCCCGCGCCCCTTCCGCCGTACGCTCCGCGGGCTCGGCCGCGGTCCGCGCCGTCCGGGAAGCGGCAGGGCTCCCCTGCTCCTCCGCGTCCGGCCGCTCGTCCTCGTCGCCGGAGCCCGCGTCCGGTTCCTCCTCGGCGCCCGGCTCCTTGGCCTGCTGCTGTTCCTGTTCCTGCGCGGGATCGGGCTTCTCGGCCTCGGGCTCGGGCCGCTCCTTGTCCTCGGTGACCGGGTCGGGGCCGACCTCCTGGTCGAGGGGCTTCTCGGTCTCCTGCAGGTCCTTCGCGCCGCGGTCCTCGGCAAGGGCGGCGGGGCCGCCCTCGGGCTGCGGTGCCTCGCCCTCGACGGGTCCCTCGTCCTGCCCGGGGGCCTTGGTCTCGGGCCCGTCCGCGACCGCGTCGTCACCGTCCCGCTCCTGCTCGTCCTTCTCCCGCTCCCGCTCGATCTTCTCCGCCTTGGTGGGAGGCGGAGTGGGGAAGGAGGGTACGGACGGTTCGGCGGCGCCGGGCTGCAGTTGATCGGCGGTGGGTACGGCACTGAGGTCGAGGTCGGCCTCCGGCAGATGGTCCTCGGGCTTGATCGTCGGCTCGGGCTTGGCCTCCGGTCCCTTCTCGTCGGCCTCGCCGCCCTTGACCTCGTCGTCGGCGCCCGCTTCCAGCCCGAGCGGCTTCTCCTCCTCGCGGACGTCGTCCTCGTGCTCGTCCTTCTCGTGCAGGCCGTGCTCGGACAGCGCCGAATCGCGCTGCTCGGCGCGCTCGTCGACCTTCTCGGCGCGTACGCGGCCGGCCTGTGCCCTGGCCTTCGGGTCCAGTTCCTCCCGCTTGGACCCGGCGGCGGGCTGGGTCTGCTGATCGCGGCGGCGACGCTTGTCGGCCCCGGGAGCGGAGGCCTGCTGGGGGTCGGCCTCCTCGCGCTCGCGCTGTTCCTTGCGCTCCTCCTTGGCCTCCTCGGCGCCCTCCTGCTGGCCCTCCGTACGCCGGTCGGCGGCCTCGTCGACGCGTTCGCGCTCACCGGAGGCCTGCTCGTCCTCCTGCCGCTGCTCCTCCTCGGCCCGCTCCCGCGAGGCGGCCCGCTCGTCCTCCTGCTCCTTGCGCTGCGCGGCCTCCTGGTCCTCGGCCGCCACGTCGGACTGGGCCCTGCTCTGCTGCGAACCGGCTTGCTGGTCGCGGTCCTTGGCGTCCTTCTGCTCCTCGCGGGCGTCCTCCGCGCGCTGGTCGTCGGAGCCGCGGCGTGTCTCCTCCTGCCGCTTCCACTGAGTGCGTTCGACGCCGAGTTCCTCGAAGAGGTCGATCTCGGGCAGCGGCACATCGCCGGGCTGCAGGTCGAGCGGCCCGGAGGACGCCGACTCCTCGAAGAGGTCGAGGAGCCTCTCGTACTCGGAACTGAGCAGCCGCTGTTCCAGCCGGTCGAGGACCGGTTCCGCCAACCGGTCCGACATCCGGCCCAGTTGGAGTCGCACCCGCCCCGAGGCGTCGGTCGGATCGCCGCGCAAGGAACGCAGCACGTTGCCCGCGAGCCGGTCCACCAGGGTCGCCGGGTCGATCGCCTCGGCGCGCATCCGGTCGGCGTCGACGGTGGTGTAGCGCAGCCAGCCGGGGGTGGCCTGGCCCTCCTCCACCTGCGGAGCTTCTTCTGAGGCCTGCACGACGGCCTGGGCCGCCGCCTCCGCCTCCCGCTCGATGGCCTGCTGCGGCAGGCTGACGGCGCCCAGTTCCCGGCCCGCGCGCAGCGTGCCGAGGCCGTGCGGGTTCTGCACGGTGTGCTGGAGCTCGTGGGTGAGCAGGCGCCGGCCCTCGTCGGTGCCGGGCTTGAAGGCGCCCTCGCGGAAGAAGACGTCCTGGCCGACGGCGACCGCGTCCGCGCCGAGCAGCTCGGTCAGCTGTCCGGCGTCCCGGCCGGTGTGCAGCCGGACCCGCCCGAGGTCGTGGCCGAGCTGTTCCTCCAACTCCCGCCGCAGGCCGGGGTCGAGAGGCTGGCCGGCACCGCTGACGATGTTCTTCGGTTCGGGCGTACGGGACTTGGCGGCCCGTTCCTTGCGCTTGCGACGCCGCTGCTCGGCGGTCTGTTCGGCACGGGCGTCCTGGGTCTGGGAACTCACCGGCTCACCTCCCCGTGACCGCTCAGTCCTTCGTGCACGACGCGCGCCAGCTCCTGGCCGAGCCGCCGCGCGGACAGCCCGGCGGGCAGGGACGGCAGCGCGGACAGGGCGTCGACGGACAGGGGGCCGTCCGCGGCCAGCGGCACGCCGTGCAGCCGTACCAGCCGGGTCAGTTCGTGCTCGAAGGCGGCCGAGACCCGCTCGGGGTCGGCCCGGAAGCCGTCGAGGGCCAGCTCGCCGATCTCGACGCGGATCGCCGAAGGCCCCTGGCCCCGGGGGGAGTTCACACCCGAGTTCACACCCTTCACACCCATCCACGGACCTCCGTCGGCGTCAGGGAGCGCTCCAGCTTCAGATACTCGGTGCGGGCGGCGGCCAGCATGTGCCGCATCTGGAGCCGGTCGCCCTCCTCGGCGGCGAGGAAGGCCCCGGACAGGGCGATGTTGCGGATGGAGCCGCCGGCGACGGTGAGCTGGGCGAGCAGCCCGGGGTCGATGTCCTTCACGGGCGCCTGCGGCGGCAGCACGCGCCGCCAGATCTCGGCGCGCTCGTGCTCGGCCGGGAAGGGGAAGTCGACGACGAAGCGGATGCGTCGCAGGAAGGCCGTGTCGAGGGCGCTCTTCATGTTGGTGGTGAGGATGGCGAGGCCCCGGTAGGCCTCCATGCGCATCAGCAGATAGCTGACCTCCAGGTTCGCATACCGGTCGTGGCTGTCCTTCACCTCGCTGCGCTTGCCGAACAGGGCGTCGGCCTCGTCGAACAGCAGGAGCGCGCCGCCGCGTTCGGCGGCGTCGAAGACACGGCGGAGGTTCTTCTCGGTCTCGCCGATGTACTTGCTGACCACCTGGGAGAGGTCGATGACGAAGAGGTCGAGACCGAGTTCCTTCGCCATCACCTCCGCGGCCAGGGTCTTTCCGGTGCCGGAGCCGCCCGCGAACATGGCGGTGACGCCCAGGCCGCGGCGCAGGGTGGCGCCGAATCCCCATTCCTGGTGGACGGTCGCCCGCTGCCGCACATGCGCGACGATCTCGCGCAGCACGCTCGTCTGCCGCTCGTGCAGGACGAGGTCGCCCCAGCCGGCCTGCGGTTCGATCCGCCGTCCCAGCTCGTCCATGCCGATCCGGGCCTCGTCGAGCCCGGCCCGCCAGGCGAGTTCGGCGGCGTCCAGCTCGTCCTCCTGCGGGAGCCGGCGCCGTACGGTGGCCGCCGCGGACCGCACGACGTGCGGCGGCAGCTGGAACTGGGCGACGAGGGAGCGCAGTTCGCCCTCGTCCAGGTCGAGCTCCTCGAACGCGTCGGTCCACAGGCCGAGTTGTTCCTCGTCGTCCATCAGGGGTACGGCGATCCGCGCGCCGTACGAGCGCTCGGACCGCAGCGGGTCCTCGCTCGACACGACGACGGGTACGGCGGCCCCGGCCAAGAAGGACTCAGTGGCGGCCCGCTGGTCGCGGTCCAGGTCGCCCGCCTCGACGAGCAGCGCGGCGGGCAGCAGGATCGCCTCGCGCTGCCACAGCCGGGCGAGCCGGTCGCGCTCGGCGGGGTCGGTCGGGACGTCCTCGGCGCTCATCGAGTAGAGCCCGAGCCCCGAGCGGGCGGCCGCCGCGGCGCCGATGTCGGCCCGGCTGCGCAGATCACCGCCTGTGAGCTCGACGAGCGGTGACTCGGTGCCGTTCGTCCAGCCCTCGGCGAGCCGGGTGGCCGCCAGGTCGTAGGCGGGCGGCAGCGACTGGGGCACCGGGGTGCGGCGCAGCTGGCCGTGCAGCCGGGTGTCCAGATAGGGCGAGCCGAGCAGGAAGTGCAGGATGCGCTCGTCGAGCCGGAGCCGGGACAGCGTCAGCCGTGACTCGTCGTCGAGTTCGACGATCCGCCAGCGCCGCAGCGGCGCCACCGGGGTGAGCGCGCTCCAGTGCGGCTCGGCCAGCGCCGCCAGGGCCAGCGAGAAGGTCGGGTACGCCCGCTCGGGGTCCCCGCAGGCGGCGGCGCACCGGGCGGCGGTCGTGGGCTCCAACTCCTGTGCGGCGGCGAGGAGTACGAGGTCCCGCTCGAAGGGCGTGAGCCCGAAGCAGGCGAGAAGGGCTTCGAGGGGGGCGGTGCCGGGGCCCGCGGCGGGAACCAGGGAGGTGGCGGGTGTCGCGCCGTTTCCGGCGGCGGGTGTCTGGCCGTCTCCGGCAGCCGCAGCGGATGTGTCGCTCTCCGCGGCCCGCGCCGCGTGGGCGTCGACACGGGCCAGGACGCGCTGGATCTCCGCGGTGAGCGTGGCCGCGCTCGCCTGCCCGCTGTGCTCGTTCGTCCCCATGTCCTCACCTGCCCCCGTTGTTTCCATGCCGTCTCAGTCCTGTGCGGGCTTGGGCGCCCGGGGTGTCGTCTTGCGGGCGCGCGCCGGGGACTTGGCGGCGGTCTTGGCGACAGCCTTCGTCGCCTTCTTGGCACCTGAGGGTGCGGGCTCTTCGGCCGCCGCCTTCACCACCGCCCCGTCCGGCACGGCAGCCGGCGGTGTCTCGGGCCTCGGTTCCGCCCCCGGAGGGACCGGCGCGCCCGGCGCCCCGAAGGGCAGCACCCGCACCTCGGGCCGCTCCACGGGCTTGCCAGGGACCGGGCCCTCGCGGCCGTCGATGAAGACCAGGGCCGCCTGGTAGACGACCGACAGCGCGTACGGCGTCTGGTAGAGCATCCCCCACAGCTTCGACGTCTCGTCGACGTCCATCACGGTCGGCGTGAACCGCACCCGCTGCGCCGCCTCGGCGAGATCGCTGCCCGCCAAGTAGGGCCGCTCACCGGCCTGTTCGATGACGTCCTTCGGCAGCACCGGAATCTCGTGCAGCGTGCGCACGACGGAGCCGATCAGCCGCTGGCCGACCAGTTCCTTCTCGTCGCCGTACGCACTGATCAGGAAGTGCAGGTCGAGCGCCGCCGCGGGCCGCTTGACGAGCGTGCCGTCGGCCGCGCGGGTCGGCAGATCGTTGTTCCGCTGCGAGGTGTTGGGCGTGACCTGGTACAGGAACACGGAGATCGTGGGCTGGTCCAGCTGCGGGTCGGCCGGCGGCTTGCGCGGCTCGACCTTGACGGCCTCGCCGAACTCCGGCCCCACGTTGTTCTCGATCAGCAGGGCGAGGGCCTGGGTGACATGGGCGATGGCCAGTGCGTTGCTCATGACGTCAGTTCCTCGGCTTCTCTCGTCCTGCTGCTGTGGGCGTACGGCTCACTCGTGCCCCCGTGCCAGGTAGTCGGCGAGGCTCACGGTCGCGGCCTGCCGCGGCGCCGCCCCGGCCCGCGGCCGGGCGCCGTTCGCGGAGGGCGCCGCCGTGACCTCCAACCGCCCGATCTGCACCTGCACCACCTGCTCGGCCGCCCGCCCCGGACGCCGTGCCGCGGCCTGCCGTACGGCCTCGCGGGCCGCCGCCGTCTCGGCCGCGCTGGGACGCAGGGCCGGTGGTGCGGTGCGGGGGGCGGCGTCCGTACCCGGGGGGATGGGCACGGACGCCGCGGTCCGGGACGTGTCCTGGTCCCCGCGGCCCGGGCCCGCCGTGCGCCGGGTGGCGTCCGGCACGGCACGCGGGCCCGGCGTGACCGGCGTGGCGGGGCGCAGCAGGGGTGCCTCCGCCACGACGGGAGGCATGTTGCGCACCACCGGGTCGGCGAGTGCCCGTTCGGTGCGTACGATCGTCCGCTCGCGTTCCGTGCGCGGTCCCGCCGGGGCAGGCGCCGGGCGCGGTACGTCCCGCGGTGGGGCGGCCGTCGGGGCCGGGGCCGGCCACAGCAGGTCGGTGCCGTCCGGGTCCGGCGCCCCGGCCCGTACCGCCTCGATCCGCTCGAACGGGCCGGGCAGCCGGGGCTGTACCCGCACCACACCCGGCCGCGGCGCCGCGGCTGGGGCGGCGTGCCGGGCGAGCAGCCGGTCGAGGAAGTCGGGGACCGGCGCCCCGTCGGCGTCAGACATCCGCACACAGCTCCAGGTAGTAGCGGCGCCGCAGCGGGCTGAGCGCCAGGATCTCCGGCTCGCTCCATCCGTAGGCGGTGGCGAGCAGATGGACGTCGAGCAGCACGTCCCGTGCCCAGGCGTCCAGTTCGGTCCAGAGGTAGGAGGCGATGTCCAGTTCGGCCCGGGTGGCCTGCCCGCACTCGGGGCAGGCCACGTTGAGCGTCACGTCGGCCCCCGGGTCGGCGGCCTCGACCGCCTCGGCGATCCGGTGCTGCACGGGCGCGGGCAGCGCGTCGGCGGGGCGGACCTCGCCGGCGTACGCGGCCGAGACCAGGCACCGCGCGATCAGCTCCCCGCGCGGGTCCGCGGCCCGGGCCGCCGCCGTCAGGTCGGCGACGCCGGGCAGCCGGAACTCGACCTCCCAGCCGCCCTCGGACACCCGCACCAAGCGCTCCGCTGGATGGGCCGCGATCTGTTGTTCGTCGGCTGCGGCGCCGTCGTGGCTGGTCGCGCAGTTCCCCGCGCCCCTTTGGGTCGCTGCCGAACCGTTTCCGGCGAACTCCCCGGCGTCCAGGTCGAACTCCATGTCCTCGCCGCACGCCGTGCACGCGAGCCGCACCTGCATCCGCTCGCCGAACAGCGCCCGGCGCAACGCGAACAGGTCCGACTCGCGCTCCCCGACCGGAAGCCGGGGCAGGGTACCGGCGTCGAGGTCCGGGCGCGCGGTGCCGTGCAGCAGCAACGCGCGCCCGGCCGGCGCCGCGCCGAGCCCGGCCTCCCAGGTGGCCAGCAGATCAGCCGCCCCAGCCATCAGCTCCCCCAACGTCCTTCAGTTCAGGCCGGGTTGAGGAACGACGGCTCCTCCGGCTCGGGCACCTCATAGTCCCGCTCCCAGCCCTCGCACTCGAGCTTCAGCGACTGGATGGCCACCGCGTTGGCGTTGGCGTCCAGCTCGCCGAGCACCTGGTACTCGCTGGGCCAGGTCCGGTACAGCTTGTGCGAGACGGCGACCTGGCCCGCCTCGTTGAGCACCTGGATCACGATGTCCTTGCGGAAGTCCGCGAGGGACACCTCCGAACCGAGACCCGCCCCGACCTGCCAGACCTTGTTGGCCCAGCGGTCGAACTCCGGGTCGTGGGTGACCCCGCGCTCCAGGGTGATGCCCTCGAACTCCGAGCGGCCGGGCGACTTGCGCGGCGACGACGGGTCGCCGCCGTGCCGGTGCTTGACGACCTCCGTCGTCCGCTTCAGCGGACTGATCTTGCTGATGCCCGCGACCGTACGACCGTCCCAGAGGACCAGGAACTTGAAGTTCTTGTACGGGTCGAACCGATGGGCGTTGACCGTGAACTCTGCCATCGAAATGTCCTCGGGATTCCTTAGAGCTCGAACTGCCCGGACGTCTGCTGGATCCTGACGATCACGAACTCGGCCGGGCGGACCGGAGCAATGCCCACCAGGACGTTGACGACGCCGTTGGCGATGTCCTCGTCGGTGGTGGTCTCGTGGTCGCACTTGACGAAGTACGCCTCGCGCGGCGTCTTGCCCTTGAAGGCGCCCTGGCGGAACAGCGTGTGCAGGTACGAGGAGGCGCTGAGGCGGATCTGCTGCCACAGGGACTCGTCGTTGGGCTCGAACACGACCCACTGCAGGCCGCGTTGGAGGCTCTCCTCCACGTGCAGCGCCAGCCGCCGCACGGGCACGTACTTCCACTCGCTGTCCAGGGCGTCGGAGCCCTCCAGCGTGCGCGCGCCCCAGACCGTCGGGCCGGTCACCGGGAAGGTGCGCAGGCAGTTGACGCCGAGCGGGTTGAGCAGGCCGGTCTCCCGGTCGGTCAGGTCGACCGTGAGCGAGCGCACGCCCGCGAGCCGCGCCTCGGTGCCGGCCGGTGCCTTCCACACGCCGCGCTCGGAGTCGGTGCGCGCGATGACGCCGGCGACCGCGCCGGACGGCGGGAAGGCCCGCAGCCGCCCGGTGAGCGGGTCGGTGAGCTGGACGTGCGGGAAGTACAGGCCGGCGTGGTTGCCGCGGACCGCGTCGAAGGCGGCGAGCCCGGCGCGTGCGGTGTCCACGCTGACCCAGGTGCTGGGCGCGTCGACCAGCAGGAAGATCCGCCGCTCCTGGCACAGCCGCTGCGCCGCCGACACGACGGTGACCATGTCCTCGGTGTTCTCGTACGCCGCCAGCTCGGGCAGCGCGAGAAGGTTGACGTCGGCGACGCCGCGCAGCGCCTGGATGCCGGTCTTGTCGGCCTCGGAGCCGATGAGGTCGCGCGGGCCGGGCGCCTCGCCGTCCTCGCCGCCCTCCAGCGGGAACACCGGCGGGTTGACCGAGGCCTCCAGGCCCAGGTCGTTGGCGCACTCGCCGAGGAAGCGGACGACGTCCTCGGGGTCGGTGGAGCCCGCGACGACCTGGATGCGCCGGCCGAAGGCGGTGACCTCGGCGCCGGCGAAGGCGTGCTTGCCGGGCGCGTCGGGCAGCGCGCGCAGCTTGCGTTCGAGGAGCAGCGCCAACTCGGCGACGCTGCACGGGGCTTCGCCGTCGCAGTCGGGGTCGTAGAGCTTGAACTCGCGCTCCACGTCGCCGATCTTGACGGTGAGGTCGACCTCCAGGTTCGGCAGTTCGTCGCCGAACGGCTTGGAGACGGTGCCGGACGGGTCGGGGCGGCCCTCGCCGACCGCCTCGACGCGGATGAGCTTCGAGCCGGCGTTGATCACGGTCGGCGCGTACCGGCCGTGCGAGGTGTCCATGGACAGGCCGGTGAAGCTCTCGCGGGCGTCGCCCTTGGCGTCGTACACCCGCAGGTTGAAGGTCTCGTCGGGGTGGGGCGTGTCGTAGTCGACGGCGACGCGCAGGCCGTTGCCCCACACGCCGGGTTCCTTGGCGTGGACTTCGAGGACGCGGGACTCGCTGTGGCCCTCGGTGGACTCCAGGACGACGCATGCGGCCTTGCCGCTGCCGGCCTTGGCGACCCGGACGATCACGGCGACGGAGCCGCCGTTGGCGAAGAACTGGTGCACCGCGTACGCGACGGCGCTCTGCGAGCTGAGCCCGCCGAAGCGGCGCTCGAACTCGGCGAAGCCGGTGACGCGCACCGGCTCGTTCAGCGGACCGCGCCGTGTGTGACCCACGAAGGCGGTCACCGAAGTGGTCACGGCGGAGACCGTGCGGGTGCTGCTGGGAAGCTCTTCGACGTAGACGCCCGGGTACGTCGGCCTGGCGGCGCTCACTGCATTCGTCGGCATTCCCCCTCCAATCCCTTCTCAGGCACCGGTCAAAGGCACCAAGAGGCGGCAGAGGGTGACGTCCGTTCCGGCGCACGCGGAGACCCCCGGCGCGTGACGACGCGGCCGGTCCACGGACACCGCATCAGCTTTCCCCCGTCAGTTCCCGGACGGACGGCCGTCCAGGACAAGCAGCGCGCTTGTGACTCCTGATGCTCATGTGCTCAACCCACCTTGGTGAGTGAGCAGTTGGCATACAAGGCGTGTTCACGCCAGCCCTGGAGAAGGTTCCATGAAGGGTGCCGAACGTGACTCGCACACGATGTGCGCGTGTCGGAACGGATGCTCCACAGTCCCTCCACACCCGGTGTTGCCGCAGAATGGGGGCATGTCCCGACGCAACGCGGCTCACCGGCCAGAACGCGCTTCCACCGCCGCGCACACACGTTCCTGCCCGTGCGGTCTTGCGGAGACGTACGAGAAGTGCTGTGGCCGGTTTCATCAGGGTGACGCGACGGCACCGACCGCCGAGGCACTGATGCGCTCGCGTTACAGCGCTTTTACGAAACAGGACGAGGCGTATCTGCTGCGCACCTGGCATCCGCGCACCCGGCCCGCGCGGGTCGAGTTCGATCCCGGGATGAAGTGGACGGGGCTGGAGATCCTCGGCACGGGTGAAGGGTCGGCGTTCCACTCCACCGGGACGGTCACCTTCCGCGCCTCGTACCGGGGCGGCTCACTGCACGAGCGCAGCCGGTTCGAGCGGGTCGACGGGGCGTGGGTGTACGTCGACGGGGAGTTCCTGGCCGACTAGGGGGCGAGGATGTCCAGTTCCTGGAGGGCGCCCTCGGTGATTTCCCTTGTCAGGTGCTCGGCGCGGGCCGCGTCGCCCGCGCGGACCGCCTCGGCGACCTGGACGTGCAGGGTGACGGCGGCCGGGTCGGGGTCCTCGAACATGACGTCGTGATGGGTGCGGCCCGCGAGAACCTCGGCGACGACGTCCCCGAGGCGGGCGAACATCTCGTTGCCGGAGGCGTTGAGGATCACCCGGTGGAACGCGACGTCATGGAGGAGGTAGCCCTCCAGCTGGTGCCCCTTGGAGTGGGCGACCATGCCGAGGGCGCACTCGGTGAGTTCGGCGCACTGCTCGGCGGTGGCGTGCTTGGCGGCGAGGCCCGCGGCGACCGGCTCGATCGCGGAGCGCAGCACGGTGAGGGAGCGCAGTTGCTGGGGGCGGTCGGCGCCGGCCAGCCGCCAGCGGATGACCTGAGGGTCGTACACATTCCACTCGGCCTTGGGCCGGACCGTGACGCCCACGCGGCGGCGGGACTCGACCAGGTGCATGGATTCGAGCACACGGACCGCCTCGCGCATCACCGAGCGTGACACGTCGAACCGCTGGGCCAGTTCGTCCGTGCGCAGGACGCTGCCCGGCGGGTACTCGCCCGCGGTGATCGCGGGGCCGAGGCATTCCAGTACATGGCCGTGCAGCCCCCGGCCCGGTGTGCTCATGCACTCAGCGTACGGGGAAGGTCACGGAACCAAAAAGTCAGACTTATTTGTCACAGACTCTTGAATTCGTCGTACCTAATGGGTTTCAGTTCACTCAGATTTTTTGAGGCACGTGTCGACGAAGACATTGCAGACAGTGAGGCAGCGATGAGTACCCCCCATGTCGTCGTGGTCATGGGCGTCGCGGGCACCGGCAAGACCACCATCGGTCCCCTGCTCGCCGCCCGGCTCGGCGTCCCGTACGCCGAGGGCGACGACTTCCATCCGCCGGCCAACATCGCCAAGATGTCGGCCGGCACCCCGCTCACCGACGAGGACCGGTGGCCCTGGCTGGACGCCATCGGCTCCTGGGCGCACGGGCGGGCGGGGCTGGGCGGGGTGGTCAGCTGCTCCGCGCTGAAACGGTCGTATCGCGACCGGCTGCGGGCCGCGGCCCCCGGCGTCGTCTTCGTGCACCTCACCGGCGACCGTGCCCTCATCGAGGACCGCATGGCACACCGCCAGGGGCACTTCATGCCGACGGCGCTCCTCGACTCCCAGTTCGCCACGCTCCAGCCACTGGAGCCGGACGAGGCGGGCGTCGCGGTGGACGTCTCCGGCAGCCCCGAGGACATCACCCAGCGGGCCATGACCGCTCTCACGGCTCTCCCCGAGCCGACTCAGTAACCCCCATTTTCCCGGTGATCCGGGCAACCCCCCACGCCCTCCCCCCATCCCCCGTACCTGCAAGGGAACCCCCGTGACCAGACTCAACGCCGAGCTGCTGGCAGCGGACACCGTCGAGCCCATCACCTCGGCCGGCCACGCTCAGCTGGGCATAGCCGTCCTGGCGGGCATCGCCGTCATCGTCCTGCTCATCACCAAGTTCAAGCTGCACGCCTTTCTGTCGCTGACCATCGGGTCGCTGGCGCTCGGCGCGTTCGCCGGGGCGCCGCTGGACAAGGCGATCACCAGCTTCACCACCGGACTCGGGACCACGGTCGCGGGCGTGGGTGTGCTGATCGCGCTGGGCGCGATCCTCGGCAAGATGCTCGCCGACTCCGGCGGCGCGGACGAGATCGTCGACACGATCCTCGCCAGGGCGAGCGGCCGTTCGATGCCGTGGGCGATGGTGCTGATCGCCTCGGTGATCGGTCTGCCGCTGTTCTTCGAGGTCGGCGTGGTGCTGCTGATCCCGGTCGTGCTGATGGTCGCCAAGCGCGGCAACTACTCCCTGATGCGCATCGGCATCCCGGCGCTCGCGGGCCTGTCCGTGATGCACGGTCTGGTTCCGCCGCACCCCGGCCCGCTGGTCGCGATCGACGCGGTCAAGGCCAACCTGGGTGTCACGCTGGCGCTCGGTGTGCTGGTCGCCATCCCGACGGTGATCATCGCCGGTCCGCTCTTCTCGCGGTACGCGGCCCGTTGGGTCGACGTCCCCGCTCCCGACAAGATGATCCCGCAGCGCGCCTCGGAGGAACTGGAGAAGCGCCCCGGGTTCGGCGCCACCCTCACCACCATCCTGCTACCGGTCGTCCTGATGCTGTCCAAGGCGCTCGTCGACATCGTCATCGACGACCCCGAGAACACCACGCAGCGCGTCTTCGACGTCATCGGCTCCCCGCTGATCGCCCTGCTCGCCTCCGTCCTCCTGGGCATCTTCACGCTGCTGCGGCCCGCGGGCTTCGCCAAGGAGCGGGTCTCCGGGCTGGTCGAGAAGGGCCTCGCACCCATCGCGGGCATCCTGCTGATCGTCGGCGCGGGCGGCGGTTTCAAGCAGACGCTGATCGACTCCGGCGTGGGCCAGATGATCCTGGAGATCTCCGAGGACTGGTCGATACCGGCCCTGCTGCTGGCCTGGCTGATCGCGGTGGCGATCCGGCTCGCGACCGGTTCGGCGACGGTGGCGACGGTCTCGGCGGCCGGTCTGGTCGCCCCGCTCGCGGCCGGCATGTCCACCACGGAGACCGCCCTGCTGGTCCTCGCCATCGGCGCCGGCTCGCTCTTCTTCAGCCATGTCAACGACGCCGGATTCTGGCTGGTGAAGGAGTACTTCGGCCTGAACGTCGGCCAGACCATCAAGACCTGGTCCGTCATGGAGACGATCATCTCGGTGGTCGCGGGCGGCATCGTCCTGCTGTTGTCCTTGGTGATTTAGGGACTTGGCGACGTAGGAGGCGTACGACGATGACGGCTCACCCCCTCTTCGACATCACCGGCCGCACGGCCCTGGTCACCGGCTCCAGCCGCGGCATCGGCCTCGCGCTCGCCCGCGGACTGCTGGAGGCAGGCTGCACGGTCGTCCTCAACGGGCGGGACGAACAGCGCCTTGCCAAGGCCGCGTCCGAACTGCCCGGCGACGTCCACACCGCGGTGTTCGACGTCACCGACGGCCCCTCGGTGGCGGCCGGCACAGCGGATGTCGAAGAGCGGGTGGGCCCGCTCGACATCCTGGTCAACAACGCGGGCATGCAACTGCGGGCACCGCTCCTGGAGTTCACCGACGCGGACTGGCACCGGATCCTGAACACCAATCTGACCAGCGCGTTCCTGGTCGGCCGCGAGGCGGCGCGCCGGATGACGGAACGCGGCCACGGCAAGATCATCAACATCTGCTCGCTGCAGAGCGAGGTGGCCCGGCCGGGTATCGCGCCCTACGCCGCCACCAAGGGCGCCCTGAAGATGCTCACCAAGGGCATGTGCGCCGACTGGGGCCCTTCCGGCGTGCAGGTCAACGGCCTCGGCCCCGGCTACATCGAGACGGAGCTGACCGGGCCCCTGGTCGCGGACGAGGAGTTCAGTGCCTGGGTCCGGCGGCGCACCCCGGCCGGCCGCTGGGGCCGTACGGAGGACCTGGTGGGCGGGGTGCTGTTCCTCGCCTCGCCCGCCGCGGACTTCATCAGCGGGCAAGTGCTGTACGTCGACGGCGGCATGACCAGCGTGCTGTGACTTCCGGGAGGCATTGATGCTGGGTTGTGTGATCCACGGTCAGGGCGATCTGCGCGTCGCCGAGCTGGAGGCCCCCTCCCCCGGCCCCGGCGAAGCTCTCGTCGCCGTCCGCTACGGCGGGGTCTGCGGCTCCGACCTGCACTACTGGCGGCACGGCGGGGTCGGCGACTTCCGCCTCAAGGAGCCGATGGTGCTCGGGCACGAGGTGGTCGGGACGGTCGTCTCGTACGGCGCCGGCGCCTCGGGTCCCTTGCCCGGTACGGCCGTCGCGGTGCACCCGGCCACGCCCTGCGGGGTCTGCCCGGAGTGCGCGGACGGGCGGCGGAACGTCTGCCGGGACACGCGGTACCTCGGCAGCGCGGCCCGATTCCCGCACGTCCAGGGCGGATTCGCGGGCCGCTTCACGGTGCCCGCGGAGCAGGTGCGGCCCCTCCCCGCCGGCCTGGAACCGCGCCGGGCGGCGCTCGCCGAGCCGTTGTCCGTGGCCCTGCACGCCGTGCGCCGGGCCGGAGCGGTGGCCGGGAGGCATGTCCTGGTCACCGGTGCCGGGCCCATCGGCTGCCTGGTGGTCGCGGCGGCGAAGGCGGCCGGGGCTGGACGCGTCACGGTGACGGACCTGCTGCCGGAAGCGCTGCGGTACGCGCGGGTCGCCGGCGCCGACACCGTCGTACGGGCCGATGATCCGTCCGACCCCGGGTGGCCGTCCGAGGTGGACACCGCAGTCGAGGCGTCCGGAGTGGCCGCGGGCCTGGACGCGTGTCTGCGGCTCGTGCGGCGCGGCGGAACCGTCGTACAACTCGGGATGCTGCCGCCGGGTCAGAGTCCCTTCGCGGGCAACCTGGTGGTGAGCCGGGAGATCGACCTGCGCGGGGCGTTCCGCTTCGACACGGAGTTCGACGAGGCCCTGACGCTGCTCGCGGCCGAGCCGTCGTTCGACGGACTGGTGAGTGCGGTGGTGCCGGTGCGGGAGGCCGAGTCGGCCTTCGCCCTCGCCGCCGACCGGAGCCGGTCGTGCAAGGTGCTGCTCGACTTCGGCGACTGAGGCGCCCCCGAAGGGGCGCGGGGCTGTATCAATGTGCGGCTCCGCCGCGTGGGCGCGACCAGCCACAACGGTGCCGCGGACGAAAGATGCCCCATCGCGGCACTTCCCGCGGAGCGCTTGCTCGACTTCGTCTCTTGAGTACCGGTTTGCCCCATCTTTCGCAGCCTGGGTGAAGCCGCTTCCCGGACAGGGGCGCGCGTCCCATCATGGGGGGACCTCCTGGGCGCGGGCTTATTCAGTCACGCCCGGGGGCCGACGGCATCGGGGGCGGCATGGCGGTATCACTCGGGGCGCGCATATCCGGTCTGCTGATCGCCGGAGCACTGGCGATCGCGACGGCCGCTGCGTGCGGCGGGGACGGGGACGATGCCGCGAGCGGCTCCGGTGGTGGGGGCACGAGTGTTTCGGGTGGGGCCGCGAGCGGCGACGACGGGGCGAGCGGTGCCGGCGGACCTGTCGGGAGCACGCCGATGTGGGGACCCGATGGTGGGGACCGCGGTGTCGGCGCGACCGGTGGGACGACCGGCGGTTCCGAGAGGTCCAACGGGTCCGGTGGGGCGAGCAGTTCAGGCGGTGGTGAGGGCTCCTCCAGCGGGAGCGGTGGCTCCACCGGCGGGAGCGGACGCGTCGAGGCTCCCGGCTGGCTGCCCAGGGGGCCGAAGTCGCCCGACACCGACCGGACCGCCGACCCGGAGAGCGTCTACGACGCGCTCGGTGAGCACCCCGAGAAGTGCGGGGTCACCGCCGGGCTGATCCCGGCCGAACCGCCGGACGACGACTGGCGCGTGGTCCGGGCCCTCGCCGAGGCCTGCAAGGCCGTTCAGGGCCAGAACGGCGACTGGGACACGGCGGCCGCGGACTACGCCGCGCTACGGGGCAGGCTCACCGGCTGCAAGGCACGCGCCGCCTACGCCGTACTCGGCGAAGTGCTGCGATTCCACCGCCACCATCCGTCCGCCGCCGTGCCCTTGACGCCGTCCACGGACAAAGGCAACGACGTCTGCGACTTCCGGATCGTCTCCGTGGACGTCGGCGGGGACGGCGAGGCCAAGCCGGGTGACACGATCACCGTCCGGGTCGGCGGCATCCACTTCGACAAACGGGAACTGCTCGGCACGACCGGGGTGGTGACCGTCGCCGGACTACCGGCGCTCCCCGCCCCGCAGCAGGACCACGGCATCGAGCCACGCGACCAGTTGACCTTCGAGGTCGTCGTCCCCGTTCCGCCGCCCGGCACCTGTCCGCGGAGCGCCGACGTGAGCGTCGCGTACGGCGGGACGGCGACGCTGGACGACGCCTTCACCCTCGTCGCCCCCGGTACGACGAGTTCCGCCGGCCCGTCGCCGGTGGAGTCCTCCGCGACCCCATCCCCGTGAGCGACCGCGTTCACGGCCGCCACAGCGGATGCTCCCGGTCCGCCCACTCCCGCGACACCGACCCCGTGCGCAGACCGCGCCGGGACTCCGGATCCGCCAGTGCCATACCGATGTGGCCGGCCAGGACGATGCCGATGGTGAGGGCGAGCCAGTCGTGGACGAAGGTCGCGCTGGTGCGCCACATGAGGGGGGTGAGGTGGGTGAACCACATGATCAGGCCCGTGCCCAGCATCACCAGCGTCGCGCCGGCGATCCAGGCGGCGTAGATCTTCTGCCCGGCGTTGAACTTGCCCGCCGGACGGGCCGCCGCCCGCTTGTCGCGGCGCAGGGCCGCGCGCAGCCAGACCCGGTCGTGCGGGCCGAAGCGGTTCAGGAAGCGCAGGTCGGAGCGGAAGGCCCGGGAGGCGAGACCGGCCAGCACGGGGACGGGCAGGGCGAGTCCGGCCCATTCGTGGATACGGACCACCAGCTCGCGGCGGCCGACGAGTTCGGCGAGTTCGGGCAGGTAGAGAACGGCCGCCGTGACCACGCAGATACCCATCAGCGCGGCGGTCAGCCGGTGCACCCACCGTTCGGCCCGGCTGAACCGGCGGACCTGCGCGGTGAGGGGCGCCTCAGCTCGTAGGCTCATCGTCGCGTCCGTTCGAGCGGCCGACCCAGGCGTCGATGTCGTAGCCGCGTTCCTCCCAGTAGCCGGGCTCCACCTCGTCGGTGAGGGTGATGCCGGAGAGCCACTTGGCCGACTTGTAGAAGTACATGGGGGCGACGTAGAGGCGGACCGGGCCGCCGTGGGAGTGGCCTAGGTCCTTGTCCTGCATGCGCAGGGCGACCAGGACGTCCGCGCGGCGGGCCTGGTCGAGGGTGAGGCTCTCCGTGTAGGTGCCGTCGAAGCAGGTGAAACGCACCGCCCCGGCCGTGGGGCGCACTCCCGCGGCGTCCAGCAACCGGGACAGGCGTACTCCCTCGAAGGGTGTGTCCGGGACGCGCCAGCCGGTGACGCACTGCACGTCCTTGACCATCCGGGTCTGTGGCAGGGCCCGCAGGTCGGCCAGGGTGTAGGTCTTCGGGCGGTCGACCAGCCCGTCGACGGTGAGCCGGTAGTTCCCGGCGTTCTTGTGGGGGACGGAGGACGCGACCGAGTAGTAGCGGAAGCCGCCGCCGTTCGGGAGCAGGCCGGTCAGTCCCGTGGGGTCCTTGTCGGCCGCGTTGCCGAGGAAGGACTCCAGGCCGCGTTGGAGGGTGGGCGCGGCGACCACGCCGAGGGCGCCCAGGCCGAGGGTGCCGAGGAGGACACGGCGGCCGATCGGCTTGCCGCGTTCCTCGGGTTGTTCGGACTGCTCCGGACGTTCGGGCTGTTCGGGGTTCACCCGTTCATTCGAGCACCCGCGGGCCCTGCGGGACCAGGGTTCGCGGGTGCTCGTCAGGTTTCCGTAATCAGTTCCCGGCGTCTGCCTCCGCCGCCTTGTCCAGCTGGAAGGCCTGGTTGCCGAGGCCGATGCGGGCGTGGGTCGCGGGGGCGCGGGAGCGCAGGAGCAGGCCCTGGACGAGGCCGATGACGAGGGCGGCGGCGATGATTCCCGGGAGCAGCCGGCTCAGGGCCGAGTCGGGGCCGGTGCCGACCAGGACGTCGAAGTCCTTGACGGTGTAGCCGGCGATCACGAGCAGGGCGATCCCGGCCAGCATGGAGGTGACCAGCCGCCAGCCCTGGGTGCCGGCGGCGCCGCGGCGGGCGAAGAAGACGACCACCGAGAGGGAGGCCAGCGCCATCAGCACGATCACGCCGAGGGCGCCGACGTTGCCGAACCAGGTGAACAGGTGCAGGACGGGCGCGGTCGGATCACCGGTCGGCTTGTCGTCGGCGATGGCGAAGGCAATGACGATCACGGCGGCCACGGCGGTCTGGAGCAGCGATCCGGTGCCGGGGGCGCCGCTGGTGCCGTTGGTGCGGCCGAAGGTGGCGGGCAGCAGTCCCTCGCGGCCCATGGCGAAGGCGTACCGGGCGACGACGTTGTGGAAGCTGAGCATCGCCGCGAACATGCCGGTCACGAACAGGATGTGCAGCACGTCGGTGAAGGTGCCGCCGAGCCGATCCTCGGTCAGGAAGAACAGCAGCCCGGCGCTCTGCTCACGGGCCACACCGACGATCGCGGACGGTCCGGCGGCGACGGTCAGGGCCCAGCTGCTGAACGCGAGGAAGACGGCGACGCCCCCGACGGCGAGGAACATCACGCGCGGGACGAGGACATGCGGGCGGCTGGTCTCCTCGGCGTACACCGGCGCCTGCTCGAAGCCGAGGAAGGCGGCGATGCAGAAGCACAGGGCGGTGCCGACTCCGGCCCCGCTGAGCGTGTCCGGGTTGAAGGCGTGCAGGGACAGCCCCTCAGCCGCCGGGTCGGCCACGGCCGCGATGTCGAAGACGACGACCAGGGCCACCTCGACGATCAGCAGCACGCCCAGCACGCGCGCGTTGACGTCGATCTTCAGCCAGCCCAGCGCACCGACGACGGCGACGGCCGCCAGCGCCGGTATCCACCAGGCGACCTCGACCTCGGCGTAGGTGGCGAACAGGCCGGAGACCTCGAAGCCGAAGATGCCGTAGATGCCGACCTGGAGGGCGTTGTAGGCGACGAGCGCGACCAGGGCGGCGGCCGCTCCGGCGGTGCCGCCGAGGCCGCGGGAGATATAGGCGTAGAAGGCGCCCGCGTTGTGGACGTGGCGGCTCATCTCGGCGTATCCGATGCCGAAGAGGACGAGGACCACGCCGAGCACGACGAAGAGCAGCGGCTGTCCGACGATGCCCATCACCGCGAATGTGGTGGGCATGACACCCGCAACGACCATGAGAGGGGCGGTCGCGGCGAGGACGGAGAGCAGCAGGCCGCCGGTGCCGAGGCGGTTGGCGCGCAGGGCACGTTCCTGTCCCTTGAAGGTGCTGATGCCTGAGTCGTCGGCGGTGCTCGTGTGCGAACTGCCCGTCGTCATCGGGGCCGTCCTTCCTGGTGGGGACATGTGTGGCGAGGGATGGGGCGATACGGCGGTCATGCCGTGCCGAGTGCGGTGGCGCGTGCGGCTCGGAACGCGCTGTGCGGGTCGTGGTCCGGGTACGACCACGGGTCGGGGGTGGCGTGCTCGCCGATGCGGTGGAACAGGGCGGCGGCCTCGGCGCCGCGGCCTTCGCAGACCTTGGCGTGGGCGAGGAAGTTCAGGTCGACCAGGCGGCGCGGATGCCCCTCCTGCTCCCACTCCAGCCACCAGTCGAAGGCGGCCTTCATCACCTGTCGGGCCCGGCGCCCGGACCAGTGCCCCGAGCCGGCCGGGTCGGCGGGCACCTGGCCGGCGGCGGCCAGCGCGCGGTAGCGCTCGGCGTGCGCGACGACCGGGAGGATCGCGAGCGGCGAGTCGGCGGGGGCCTGCTCGGCGCAGTGGGCCGCGAAGTCGTAGACCTCGTGCAGCGGGTCCGGGCCCGTCCCGGCGCGGCGCTCGGCGAGCCGGGCGACCATCAGATGATGCGCGTGATGGTGGTCGGCGTACCGGTCGCGGATCTCGCCGAACAGCCGGATCGCCTCCTCCTCGGCGCCGAAGCGGCGCTCCAGCATCAGCAGGCCGAGCCACGGCGTGGGGTCGGCGGGCGCGAGCGCGACGGCGGCATGACAGGCCTCACGGGCCCGGACCGGCTTCTCCTTGCCCCGCAGCGCGCGCCGGACCAGCGAGAGGGCCAGCAGGACGCAGGCGTCGGCGGAGTCGGGCTCGGCGAGCAGCCAGTCCCGGGCCCAGGCCGTGCTGTACGGCTCCTCGGCGAGAACGGTGACGCGGTGGCCGCGGCGGTCGAAGTCGTCGCCGGTGTGCGCGAGCAGCGAGCGGGCCGCCTGCCAGCGCCCCTGGGCCAACGCGGCGCGGGCGGCGGCGAGTTCGGCGTCGTCGAGGGCAGGGTCGAAGGCCTGGGCCGCGCGTCTTCGGGCGCGGCCGAGGGGTGGCGGAGGTGGGGGCACCGCGGGAACTTCCTCACGCGACGCGCGCAGTCGTCGGTCTCGGTTTGCCATCAAGCGATCACGCACAGCAAACCCCCAGCCAACACATCGCGTCAAGGCCCACGAAGTCATTACACGCGTCAACTCCTGTTACAGGAGAGACACTTGTGGTTCATCGCCCCAGCGAGACCACCGCATGATCACCACACCGCGCCTCTTGACTGTGGCGCACGCCATAGCGCTGCTCGCCCGGCCATCGGACCATGGCGCGACGGTCGTGCGACCGCCCTTGATCGACGGGGTGCCGTGACCGAGTCCACTGCCCGATCCGGGCGCTCCCAGGGGCACACCGGGCCCTGGGGCACTACAGTCGTCCGGACGCAGCCCCCGGCCCGGCCGAACGATCGAGGTACGCAGCGTGTCGCTTCAGGTTCTGATTCTCGCCGTGAGCGCCGCATGCTGCCTGGGCTTCGGCTTCGTCCTCCAGCAGAACGCGGCCCAGCGGGCACCCCTGAACGACTTCCTCTCCCCCCGCCTGCTCCTGGACCTGATGAAGGTGCCGCGCTGGCTGGGCGGCCTCGGGCTCATGGTGGTCGGCATGGCGCTCGGCGCGGTAGCGCTGGGCCAGGGCGAGATATCCCTGGTGGAGCCGCTGCTCGCGACGAACCTGCTGTTCGCGATGGCCCTGTCCCGCCATCAGACCAAGCAGCCGCTGGGCCGCCAGGGCTGGGCCGGGCTCGCCCTGCTCGCGGGCGGCGTGACCGCGTTCATCATGGCGGGGCAGCCCACCGGCGGCGCCGCGATCACCGACCCGATGCGCCACTGGCTGATCATCGGCGCGATGGTCGGAGCCGCGCTGCTGCTCACGACGTACGCGAAACGCTCCCGGCTCAGCTCGGGCCCGGCGCTCCTCGCCGTGGCGGCCGGACTGCTGTACGGCGTGCAGGACGCCCTGACCCGGGTGAGCGGCCAGCGCTTCTCCGAGGGCGGCTTCGTCGAGCTGATGACGGGCTGGCAGCCGTACGCCGTGCTGGTGCTCGGCGTCACCGGCCTCGTCCTGGTGCAGAGCGCGTTCGAGACGGCGTCCCTGCGGATGTCCCTGCCCGCCCTGACCGCCGCCCAGCCGCTGGCCGGGATCGCCTGCGGGGTGGGCTTCCTCGGCGACCAGCTGCGCACCGACGCGGGCGCGCTGGCGTGGGAGGCGGCGGGCCTCGCGGCCATCGTCGTCGGAATCGTCCTGCTGGGCCTGCACCCCGCCATGCCGTGCGGAGCGCCGGTGCGGGAGCGCGCTCGGGATCTGCAGCCGAGCCGACTCAGCTGATGTAGTGGCGGCATGAACGCTGCTGACGAAATCCTCGACATCGTCGACGAGAACGACCAAGTCATCGGCCGGTCCCCGCGTGGCGAGGCCTACGCCCGCGGGCTGCGCCACCGCTGCGTCTTCATCCAGGCGCGCGACGCCACCGGCCGCCTCTTCGTCCACCGCCGCACCCCGACCAAGCTGGTCTTCCCCTCCCTCTACGACATGTTCGTCGGCGGAGTCGTCGGCGCGGGCGAGTCCTACGACACCGCCGCCCTCCGCGAGGCCGAGGAGGAACTCGGCGTCTCGGGTCTCCCGCGGCCCGAGTTCCTGTTCAAGTTCCTCTACGACAACGGCGCCGGCCAGAGCTGGTGGTCGGCGGTGTACGAGGTCCGCTGCGACCTCCCCGTACAACCGCAGATCGAGGAAGTGGCGTGGCACGACTTCCTGCCGGAGGCCGAGGTGGAGCGACGGCTGGCGGAGTGGGAGTGGGTGCCGGACGGGCTGGCGGCGTATGAACGGCTGAGGGCGTACAGGTCAGGCAATTCCTGACCGGTATCGTCCTGAGCGTGATCGATTTCGCTCGGAACGTCCGTCTGTGGTTCGCCCCACAGGAGATCCGCGACGAGGGCACCACCCCCGACTACCGCTTCTCGCTGGCGAACGAGCGCACCTTTCTGGCCTGGCTGCGGACCGCACTTGCGCTGATCGGCGGCGGTTTCGCGGTGGACCAGTTCCTGCCGGACCTGCGGTGGGGCTGGCGCGTCGGCCTCGCGCTGGCGCTGCTCGCCGCGGGCGTGCTGTGCTCGCTGCGCGCGGTCAACCACTGGATCCGCTGCGAGCGGGCCATGCGCAAGGGCGAGGATCTGCCGGTGTCACGGTTCCCGGCGGTGCTGAGCCTCGTCGTCGCGATCGTGGCCCTCGCGATGGTCGTCGTCGTACTCGTCGGCTGGGAAGGGTGACCGCCGAACCGGCCGGAGGCCGGACCAGGGACCCCGGACTGCAGCCCGAGCGCACCCGGCTCGCCTGGCGGCGTACGACACTCTCGGGCACCGCCGCCGCCGTGCTCGCGGTGAAGACGGCGCTGCACGGCGGCGCGACGGCGACCGGTGTCCTCGTCTGCGCCCTGTGCGTGGCCCTCTGGCTGGGTTTCCTGCTGGTCGCCCACCGGCGCATCCGCACCCTCGCGGCGGCCCACACCCCCGCGGCCCTCACTCCCCGGCTGGCCACGGCGGCGGTTCTGTGCACGGTCGCGCTCGCGGTGTGCGGCGCGGCGCTGGTCTTCTAGGGCCTGCCTCTTCGGGCACGCACCGCTCAAGACGCTTCCCGAATGCGAGCGCCTCGGGCCCGCCGTAGCGTGTGAGGCCGTTGCCCTTCACGGTTCCGACCCTCCGGGCCACCCGGGCGCCACGCAAGGCGGAATGACCGGATATGCACTGTTCGCGTGGCAACCTGTCCGACGTCATCGGACGTACCAGCCGAGCATCCGAAGGTGAACCAGCATGACCGTCCTGCACCAGGAACACGCCACTCACCCCCACGCCCACGGACCGGGCTGCGGGCACACCGAAGTACCGCACGGGGACCACACCGACTACGCGCACGACGGGCATCTGCACCGCGCGCACAGCGGTCACTGGGACGAGTGCGAGCCCGCCGGCCACACCGCCCACGAGGGCCACGACCACCAGCACGGCGAGGACTGCGGACACCCGCGTGTGCAGCACGGCGACCACACCGACTACCTGCACGACGGCCACCGGCACGCCGCCCACAACGGCCACTGGGACGACCACTGAGCCGACCACCGGCCTGACCGAGAAGCACCACCCGACAGCTCCCCGCGGCACCGCCCGGGGAGCTGTCGGCCTAGGGTGGCCCCGATCACGTTCGTCTCCTGCACTGGACGGCATACCGACCGGTCGGCATCATGGTCGGGACCCGTTCTCGCGTCGGCAAAGGAGCAACGATGAGCGCCGATCACCCGCCAGGTCTCGATCTCGACCGGCTGCGCGGGCTGCTCGACAGTGAGCGGCCCGGTCTGGTCCACGGCCCCCTGACCGGCCGGCTGATCGAGGGCGGACGGTCGAACCTCACCTACGCGGTCTCCGACGGCACCTCCCGCTGGGTCGTACGGCGCCCTCCGCTGGGCCATGTCCTGGCCACCGCGCACGACATGAAGCGCGAGCACCGGGTGATCAGCGCGCTGCACCCGACGAACGTACCGGTGCCGCGCCCGGTGCTGATGTGCGAGGACGAGCAGGTGCTCGGAGCGCCGTTCTACGTCATGGAGTTCGTCGAGGGCACCCCGTACCGCACGGCCGACCAGCTCGCCCCGCTCGGACCGGAGCGCACCCGCGGCGCGGTGCTGTCCCTGGTGGACACCCTCGTCGAGCTGCACGCGGTGGACCCGTCCGCCGTGGGCCTGGCGGACTTCGGCCGCCCCGAGGGCTTCCTGGACCGGCAACTGCGCCGCTGGAGCAAGCAGTTGGACGCCTCCCGCAACCGTGAGCTGGCGGGAATCGACGAGCTGCACGCCGCCCTCGGCCGGGACCTGCCCCACTCCCCCGAGCCGACCGTCGTGCACGGCGACTACCGGCTCGACACCGGCAGAGAGCGCCCCGGAGGCGAACGAGCCAAAAATGGGTGTCGACCGGATCAAGGCGATTCTCGACTGGGAGATGTCGACGCTCGGCGATCCGCTCACCGACCTGGGCCTGCTGGTGATGTACAGCACGCCGCTCGGCACGCCCGACTCCCCGGTCTCCACGACCGCGGAGGCCGCGGGGCACCCGGATCCGGCCGAACTGATCGAGCGGTACGCCGAGCTGTCGGGGCGCGACGTGTCCGCGGTCTCCTGGTACACGGCGTTCGCCTGGTTCAAGCTCGCCGTGATCCTCGAGGGCATCCACTACCGCTACACCCTGGGCCAGACCGTCGGCCCCGGCTTCGACCGCATCGGCGACCTGGTCCCCGTCTTCATCGAGCACGGCCTCACCACCCTTCAGGAAGGCTGATCCGCCATGGACTTCGCGTTCGACGCGCGCACCGAGGAACTGCGCGCCAAGCTGCTCGCCTTCATGGACGAGTACGTCTATCCGGCCGAGTCCGTAGCGGAGGAGCAGCGCGCGCGGCTGGCCTCCCCGTGGGACACCCCGGCCGTGGTCGAGGAGCTGAAGGCCGAGGCCCGCAGGCAGGGCCTGTGGAACCTCTTCCTCCCCGACTCCGAGTACGGCGCCGGCCTGACCAACCTCCAGTACGCCCCCCTCGCCGAAATCACCGGCCGCTCCCCGCAGTTGGCGCCCACCGCGCTGAACTGCGCCGCACCGGACACCGGCAACATGGAGGTGCTCGCCCAGTTCGCCGACGAGCAGCAGAAGAAGCAGTGGCTGGAGCCGCTGCTGGCCGGTGAGATCCGCTCGGCGTTCGCGATGACCGAGCCGGAGGTGGCCTCCTCGGACGCCACCAACATCACCACGCTGATCGAGCGGGACGGCGACGAGTACGTCATCACGGGCCGCAAGTGGTACATCTCCGGGGCGATGAACCCGGACTGCAAGATCTTCATCGTGATGGGCAAGACGGACCCGGACGGCGCCGACATCCGCCGCCAGCAGTCCATGATCCTGGTCCCCCGCGACACCCCGGGCGTCACCGTCGAGCGCGCCATGCAGGTCTTCGGCTACGAGGACCACTACCACGGCGGCCACGCCGAGGTGATCTTCGACCACGCGCGCGTGCCGGTGTCGAACCTGATCGGCGAGGAGGGCGGCGGCTTCGCCATCGCCCAGGCCCGCCTCGGCCCCGGCCGCATCCATCACTGCATGCGGCTGATCGGCATGGCCGAGCGGGCGATCGAGCTGATGTGCCGGCGGGCGGTCGCGCGCGAGGCATTCGGCAAGGCGCTGGCGCAGCAGGGCGTGGTGCACAACTGGATCGCCGATGCGCGCGTGACGGTCGAGCAGCTGCGCCTGCTGGTCCTGAAGACGGCCTGGATGATGGACACGGTCGGCAACCGGGGCGCCCACACCGAGATCCAGTCCATCAAGATCGCCACGCCCCGCGCGGTCGTCGACATCATCGACCGCGCCATCCAGCTGCACGGCGCGGGCGGTGTCAGCCAGGACTTCCCGCTCGCGGAACTGTACGCGGGCGCACGGACGTTGATGATCGCTGACGGCCCGGACGAGGTGCACCAGCGTTCGCTGGCGCGACGGGAGCTGAAGAAGTACGTGTGACTCAGGGTCTGAGAGCCCGCAGGAGCAGGTCGGCCAGGTGGTCGGCGACCTCCTGAGGGCTCATCGGGCCGTCGGGGCGGTACCAGGTCGACAGGTGGTGGACGGACCCGAAGTGGTAGTCCACCACCAGATCGGCAGGGGTCGCCTTCGAGAAGACCCCCGCCTCCTGCCCTTCCTCGATGAGTGCGCGGAAACGTTCGTGGTACAGGCGCCGCTCGGCGCGTACCTGCTTGTTCTTCTCGGGGCTCAGATGGTGCATCGAGCGGAAGAAGATCATCGCGTCGTCGAGGTTCTCGATCGTCGTCACCACGACGTCTGCCGCCGCGTCCCGCACCCGCTTCTCGATCGGCTCGTCGGCGCCCGCGAACGCGTCGAGCCGCTCCTGCTGGACGCGCAGCACGCGCGCGTACACCTCGTGCAGGAGGTCGTCCTTGGAGCCGAAGTAGTGGTAGAGCGCCCCCTTGGTGACGCCGGCCGACTCGACGATCTCCTGCACGGAGGTGCGGTCGTAGCCCTGCTCCGCGAAGAGCCGGGTGGCGGCGGCCAGCAGCCGCTGCGGGACGGGCGTACCGTCTCCGTCCGTCGTCCTGGGCACTGCCGCCACCTGCCTTTCCGAGCTTTCTGCTGTTCTCTTGTTCTTCACTGACCGTCGTGCGGCCGGGAACGAAGCTCCCGACGGAGGATCTTCCCACTCGCCGTCTTGGGCAACTCGGGCAGGATCTCCACGTGCCGCGGATATTTGTAAGCGGCCAGTCTCTCCTTGCAGTACGCGGCCAGCGCACCGGGGTCCGTGTCGGCGCCCGGACGGAGGCTGATGTACGCCTTGACGGTCTCTCCGCGGTACCCGTCCGGCACTCCGACGACAGCCGCCTCACGCACCGCCGGATGTGTGTACAGCACGTCCTCGACCTCACGCGGCCACACCTTGAAGCCGGACGCGTTGATCATGTCCTTCTTGCGGTCGACGACGTACAGCCACCCCTCGGCGTCCATGAACCCGATGTCGCCGGTGCGCAGCTCGCCGCCCGGGAAGGTCTCGGCGGTGGCGTCGGGGCGCCGCCAGTAACCGGGGACGACCTGCGGTCCCCGTACGACGATCTCGCCCTGCTCCCCGAACGGCACCTCCGTGCCCTGGTCGTCGACGATCCGTACGACCGTGTCGGGCCCCGGCACCCCGACGGCCAGCGTCCCGGACACCGGGTCGACGGGCGCCTCCCGCCCCGGCGGCACGGAGGCACAGGGCGCGGTGCACTCCGTGAGGCCGTACCCGTTGCGGATGTACGGCCCGAAGCCCGCCCGGAACTTCTCCACCAGCGCGGGCGGCAGCGGAGCGCCGCCGGAGGAGATGATCCGGAACGAGGAGAAGTGGTCCGGAGTGACGTCCGGATGGGCGGCCAGCGCCATGAAGGCGGTCGACGGACCGACGGTGTAATGCGGCCGGTGCTCGGCGAACGCGTCCAGCACGACCCCCGCCTCGAAGCGGTACGCCAGCACCAGCCTGCCCGCACTGTTCAGACACGCGCCGAGCTGGCAGACCATCCCGGTGATGTGGAACAGCGGCGCCAGCGCGAAGTAGACGGGCTCCTCGGGCAGCCCGAGCCCGGTCCGCTGCCGCTCGGCGTTGTACATGATGTTGCCGTGCGTGTTGGTGGCGCCCTTGGGGGCGCCGCTGGTGCCCGAGGTGTAGCTGATCAGCGCGATGTCGGAGGGGCCCGGGTCACGCCCCTCCGGTGCCTTGTTCCCCTGCCGGGCGACGACCGTCAGATCATCGGCATCGGCGGCCTGTGGCAGCCGCTCGAAGGACAGCACGCGCGCGTCGTCACGAGTTTGGAAGTCCAACTCACTGGCGGTGAGCACGATCCGCACCGGCGAGCCCTGTGCCGTCTCGCGCAGATACGATTCCCAGGCCCGGTCGGCGCAGATCAGCGCGGCCACGTCACCGTCCCGCAGCACATGGCCGACCTCCCCGGCCTTGTACATGGGGTTGACCGGCACGACGACCGCGCCCGCCTTCCAGGCGCCGAGCAGCGCCAGCACGAAGTGCGGCGAGTTCTGCAGCAGCACGGCGACCCGGTCGCCACGCTCCAGACCCCGCGCGGCAAGATGCCCGGCGACGGAGTCGCTCAGCTCGTCGACCTCGCGGAAGCTCAGCCGGGCGTCGAAGTAGGCGAGGAAGGTACGGTCCGGCGTCTCGGCGACGGCCCGGCGCAGTGCGTGCACGAGGGAGTCGACGGGTTCGACGGGAGCACGCTGGGCGTCGTTCAGCAGCCCCAGCCAGGGCCGGTCGGCATAGCGAGAGCCGGTCACTCGGCCGCCTCCCACTTCTGCTGGAGGTGGTTCATGTTCGTCAGCCAGCGGTCCGGGTCGGCGGCCCGTGCCTGGTAGTACCCGGCGACCTCGGGGTGCGGCAGGATCAGGAACCGGTCCTCCTCGATCCCCTTGAACAGCGCGTCCGCGACATCCTCCGGCTCGATCGCGGTCGGCTTCAGCACCAGATCGCCCGCACTCCCGGTACCGGCCAGCATGTCCGTCCGCACCCCCTGCGGACAGATCGCGTGCACCTTGATCCCCCGGTGCCGATACGTCAACGACAGCCACTCGGCGAAGGCGTACGCACCGTGCTTGGTCACGCTGTACGGCGCTGCCCCGATCATGGTGAGCAGCCCCGCGGCGGACACGGTGGACACGAACCGCCCACGCCCACGCTCCAGCCACCCCGGAGTCAGCTCCTGAGCGGCCCGCACGTGCGCCATCACATTCACATCCCAGGCCAACGCCCAGACCTGCTCACCAGCCGCCTCGGACCCACCCGAGGGAAGCCCGGCATTCGCGCAGTAGACGTCGACGGCGCCACCGAGCGCGTCCCGAGCGTCGGCAACAATGGCCGAGGCGTCACCCGGCACCGCGATGCCCCCGATCTCATCGGCAACGGCCTTGGCCTTGGCGGCATCCAGATCGTTGACGACGACTCGGGCTCCTGCGGCAGCAAACCGCCGGGCAAGCGCGGCCCCGATCCCGCCCCCAGCTCCAGTGACAACTACTCCGACGTCCTGCACGGCTTCCACCATCGGTCTCCTTCGGCTGCGGCTCCACTGCGGGCCAGACTAACCGGTCGGTATGTGTCAGAGGAAGGGCGAGGAAAATGCCGGTGAGGGGCGCGGGGAACTGCGCGACAAGCCACGAACTACCGGCAGCTTCCACACAACCCGCGGGAGCAATACCGTGCACCCCATGCGCCTATCCAGACGAGCCCTACTCGCAGCGACAACGGCAGCAACAGCACTCTCCAGCGCGCCTCCCGCCTCCGCGGCCCAGCGCCGCAGGCAAACCGGCTTCGAGCGGCTTGCCGCAGACGGCTACACCACACTCAACGGCGACCGCGTCGGAATCGTCACCAACCCCACCGGCGTAACCCGCGACGTCCGCCACATCGTCGACCTCATGCACGCGGACAACCGAGTGAACCTAGGGGCCGTCTTCGGCCCCGAACACGGCTTTCGCGGCACCGCCCAGGCCGGCGGCTCCGAAGGCCGCTACGACGACCCCGCCACCGGCCTCCCCGTCTACGACACGTACCTCAAGAGCGGCCGCCCCCTCGCCGACATCTTCACCGCATCCGGAGTCGACACGATCGTCTTCGACATCCAGGACGTCGGCGCCCGCTTCTACACGTACATCTGGACGCTGTACGACTGCATGGAGGCCGCCCAACTCGCCGGCAAACGCTTCGTCGTGCTCGACCGTCCGAACCCGGTGACCGGCCGCGAGGCCCAAGGCCCGGTCCTGCACAAGGAGTTCGCGACGTTCGTCGGCCGGCAACCGATCTCCCAGGCGCACGGCATGACGGTCGCCGAGCTGGCGCACCTGTTCAACGGGGAGTTCCTGGAGGCCCCGGTCGAGCTGGACACCGTACGGATGACGGGGTGGAAGCGGTCGGAGTTCTACGACGCGTCCGGGCTGCCGTGGGTGCCTCCGAGCCCGAACATGCCCACCCCCGACACCGCCCTTGTGTACTCGGGGACTTGCCTCTTCGAGGGCACCAACCTCTCCGAGGGACGCGGCACCACCCGCCCGTTCGAACTGCTCGGTGCCGAGGGCATCGACGGACGCTGGGCCGCCGAGGTGAATCAACTGGGCCTGCCCGGGGTCCACTTCAGGGAGGCGTATTTCGCTCCGGTCTTCTCCAAGTTCCAGGGGAAGACCATCGGCGGCGTACAGATCCATGTGCACGACCGGGCCGCGTACGACCCCGTGCGCACGGGCATCGCGCTGCTGGTGACCGCCAAGAAGGTGTGGAGCGGCTTCGCCTGGCGGTCGGACAACTGGATCGACAAACTCACCGGCTCCACGCGGGTGCGCACGGCGATCGACGCGGGAGCCGGCACGGACGAGGTGGTGGCGGGCTGGCAGCAGGAGCTGGCGGCGTTCCGGAAGGTGCGGAGGGAGTATCTCCTCTACAGATGACTCCGGCCGTCTGGCCAACCCCGCCCGGCCGCAGGACGATGCCACGCATCACGTGACATCGGGGGACAAGGGGGCCCGGCATGGCGGATCCGGAGATGAGTGTGACTCCCTACTGGGAGCTGACGTTCGACGCGGACGGCGATGTGAACGGCAAGCAGCGGGACCGGCTGCTCGCGGGAGTCGCGGACCGGAAGGTCGGTGACCTGATCGTCTTCGCGCACGGCTGGAACAACGACCGCTCGATCGCGACCCGGCTCTACAGCCGCTTCTTCGCACCGTTCCCCCGGCTCGCGCCCCAGGCCAGGCTCGGGTACGTGGGTGTGCTGTGGCCGTCGATGCGGTTCTCCGACGAGCCGATCCCCGACTTCCCACGGTCGGTGGCGGCCGAGACGTCCCAGCAGCCCGCGCTCGACAAGGACACCCGGCACTCGCTGCTGGAGACCTTTCCCGGCCGGGCGACCGTGATCGACCAGATCGCGCGCATGCTGGACCAGCAGCCGCGTGAGGAAGCCGAGTTGGAGGAGTTCGGCCGGCTGGTGCGGCTGCTGGTGGAGGTCGTACCGCCGGGGCCGCAGGCGCTGTTCGCGGCGGACACGCTGGCGGAGGGGGTGCCGCAGAGCGAGCCGCTGATGTTCTCCGGGTCCGCGGCGACGGCCTGCGAGGAGTTCGCGCAGGCGCTGGCCGGTCTCGGGTCTCCGGGCGGCACGGCCTCCTTTTCCCTGCCCAACCCCTGGAAGGGTGCCCAGGAACTGCTGCGGCAGGCGACGTACCACGCGATGAAGCGGCGCGCGGGAACCGTCGGGGAGCGCGGGCTCGGCCGGGTCGTCGGGCAGCTGGCCAAGGCCGTGCCGCATGCGCGCGTGCATCTCGTCGGGCACAGTTTCGGCGGGCGGCTGGTGTCGTTCGCGCTGCGCGGGCTGCCCGAGGGGGTGCGCACGGTGAAGTCGGTGACGCTGCTCCAAGGGGCCTTTTCGCACTACGCGTTCGCGGCCCGGCTCCCGCACGACACGCGCGCGGGAGGGGTGCTCCAGGGCCAGCAGAACCGCATCGACGGCCCGCTGGTGTGTTGCCACTCCCACCACGACTCGGCCCTCGGCACGATGTATCCGCTGGCCTCGCGTATGGCGGACGACGATCGGTCGGTCCTCGGCCTCGACGTCGGGCGGATGCTCGGCGACAAGTGGGGGGCGATGGGGCACAAGGGGATGCGGGCGGTGCCGGGCACGCGCGCGTTGAAGCTCGCCGACGCGCTGAAGAAGGGCAAGCTGCCCGCGTCGGGGTGCGTGAACGTCGACGCGGCCGCCGTGGTCAGACGCGGCGGCCCACCGGCCGGCGCGCACAGCGACATCGCGCACCGCGAGCTGGCGCAGGTGGTGCTGGCGGCGGGCCGTATCGCCTGACCCGCCGCCCGTGAACTCACCTATGTGATGTGAACTCGACCACCTGCTGGTACGTCGGCCGGTTCTGCCAGCTGATGTTGGGGTGCTTGATGCCGCCCAGCGTGCGCTGGTTGATCGAGTCGGCGCACCACTGGTTGCCGGCCGCGCACAGGTCGTCGCCGGGGTAGACCTGGGCCGGGGTCTTGCCGGCCGCCTCCTTCAGCGTGCTGATCAGGGTGTCCCGGCAGGCGCTGAGGCTGCCGCCGCCGCAGTATTTCTTCGCGAGCGGACCCTGCACCGTCTCACCGAGCACCGCCCGGATGTCCTTGTCGACATAGCTCCACCAGCCGTACTGGTAGGCGCTTCCGGCATGGGCGCCGGTCGGCCCATGGGCGGCCGACGGGGTCTCGTCGATCGGCAGGTTGGCGGTGAAGGCGCCGTACAGCTCGCTGCCGAGGCCGGGTTCGAACTCGGCCTTCACCAGCAGTGGCCACCACGCGTCCAGGATGCGGATCGCGTCGGCATGGGCGTACGTCTTCGAACCGGCCGACGTCTCCGTGCGCTTGCCGCCCGCCGTCACCCACGCGGACAGCTTGTCGACCGCCGCCTTGGCCGTGGCGTCGGTCACCGTCGAGCTGTTGACGACCTTGAGCAGATCCGGCAGCACGTCCTCCGCCCGCAGATCGGCGAGCCCGGCGTCGGCCATCGCCTTGGTCAGCGAGGCCCGGGTGACTCCACCGGCGGCGACCATCTTCTTCACCCGGTCCTCCAGCAGATTGCCGCGGTGCACGGACCCGACACCCCAGGGCGCGGTCGTGTAGTCCTTGGCCTGCTTGTTGTTCCAGGAGATGTAGTAGTCCTGGTCGATGGAGTTCGGGTGCGCGGACGCGGGCGTGTAGTCGGCGGTGTTCGTCGCCGGATTCCAGTTCTTCCACTCGTACGCCGGCCGCGCCCACACCGGGAACTCGGCGTCGACGCCGGTGGCCCGCACCGGGTTGTCGCCGCTGTTGTAGTACGCGGTGTGCTCGGAGTCGACGTAGAACCAGTTGAACGTGTAGTTGATGTGCTGCACCGCGCGCTGGAAGGTCTGCGGGCTGTTGACGTAGCCCGGGTCGTTGAGCATCTGGAAGCCGATGATCGAGTCGGCCTCGTGCAGGAAGGACGAGCGCAGGGTGGTGTAGGCGACCTTCTTGCCGTCGACGGTGGCTCGGTACTGGACGGGGCCGTACTTGGTGCGCCAGACCCGCATCGTGTACGAGCCCGCCGCCGTGCCGTCGGCGGTGGTCGGCTTCCAGGCGTTCTTCTGCTCGACCTTCTCCATCGCCGTACAGGTGCCGCGGTACAGGTAGTGGTAGTCGTCCTGGCACAGTTCGACGGCGTAGCTGTCGATGATGTCCTGGCCGGAGGTCGTGGCGCTCCACGCGTAGTCCTGGCCGCGTCCGAGTTCGACGTACATGCTCAGGCCCGCGAAGGAGGCGCCGCGGGCGCTGAGACCGGGACCCTGGATCTCCTGGAGCATCAGCAGCTGGGGCGCGAAATAGCCGGTCTGCGGCCCGAAGACGGCGACCGGGTGGCCGCTGGCGGTGTGCTCGCCGCTGACGACGAGGGCGTTGGACATGCCACGCTTGGCGGAGGAGAGCGCGGTGTCGGTCGCGGTGCTCGACGTGCTGGCGGCACTCGACGTCGAGGCGCTGCCCGTACGGTCGTACACCAGCTGTTCCTCGTTCACCGAACCGGCGTCGGGCATCGCGGTGCCCTGCGGGTCGTCGGGCTTCGAGGCGTACGGGAAGCTGCCGTCGTGGAGGGTGAGGACGGCCTCGGGGTCGTTGCGCTCGCGGAAGGACTCCCAGACCTTGGTGCCCTCGGCGACACCGTACTTCTCCTGGGCGGCGAGCAGGGAGAGCGCGTTGTTGACCTCGCCACCGCCTCCGGAGCCGAACAGGGCGCCGATGACGGAGGCCAGCGCGACCAGGTCGGTGAGCTTGAAGTGCTGGATCGTGCCGGCGTTGGTGATGGAATCCTTGTGGCCGGTCAGGACGTACTCGCCGGGGAAGTAGCGGCCTTTGTCGGAGGCGTCGATGTAGGCGTTGATGCCGGCGATGTACGCGTTGACGTCGGCGAGAGCCTGCTGGCCGCGCTCGCCGTTGCTGGCGACGGCGTTGTCGATCTGCGCCTGGAGGTCGGCCTCGGTGTAGGGCGCGGTGCGCCAGAACTGCTGCTCCAGGCCCTGGTTGGAGGCCGCGCCGCCCGCGAAGGGGGTCAGCTGGCCGCGTCCGACATGGCGGAAGACGTCCATCAGCCACAACCGGTCCTCGGCCGCCGCATAGCCGGCGCCGAACTCCGTGCCGTATCGAGTGGTGCCGGTGATGTGCGGCACACCCGTCTTCTTGTCGCGGACGATCGTCACATCGCTGCGGCCGGCGGGCTTGACGGTGGAGGCGACTTGATCGGCGGGGACCCCGAACGAAGCGTCGTTGAAGAACGAGTTGATCGTGGAGTTGGTGAGCCCGGAGTGGCCGGTGGCCAGGTTGGCGTACGGGCCCAGCTGGTCCTCGGCGTGGGCGGGCTGGGTGCCGAAGGCCTGGTTCAGGATGATCTGGGCGAGGGTGGCGTTGCCGTTCTGGCCGGCCGGGAGGATGTCGGAGCACTGGTTGCCGCAGTGGTCGGTGACCGCCGCCGCGTCGATCTCCGCGGTCTCGGCCGCCGCCGCTTGGGAAAGCGGGGACAAAAGGCCGGCAATCAGGACGCATACGGAAGCCGACTTCAGGAACCCGGGGAATCTACGGGGAGTTCTCAGTCTGTCGAGGGCGGTGCGTGGGGTGCGCCGTGGCATGTGCAGCTCCTACCGACGGGGGTGGGCCCGGACGTTACCGCCGGTATCCCCGAGATGGAAGGTGAACATGCGTCAACTTCTGGAGGTCATGGAAAAAGGATGGAGCCGAATCGCGTGTCGATACGTCTATTCGGCAACGTCCGAACGACGACGCCGAAGTAACCGAAGTACAGGTGCAGGTGTGACGGAGGTGCAGGGCGATGGCCGGTTTCCGGAGTCTGGCGAGACAGGTGCGAGATCCACGGTGCGATCTGGCGCTTCGGCGCTACTCGCTCCGCAAGTGCCTTGAGCGGTTCGCTCCGTACGGGCACAGGGCGACCTGGGACCATTTGTGCTCCCGGGCAGGGTTCGGTCCCGAGGACCGGTCGCCCGATCCAGCGCGGCTCGTGGCCGCGTTGGACGAGCTGGAAGAGGCACGTTCGGTGTGGCTGGCCTACGAGGTCGGGTTCGCCGAGCGGCGCAAGAAGGAAAAGCACGACGGACTGCGCAGGCCGGGCAGCGTTGATGACTGGCACCGGCTGACCTGGGGCGGTTTTGGAGTCGCCTGGTGCGACAATCCGCGGGTCCACCCGCGAGAGCCCCTGGCCGAGGTACTGCGCCGACTGATCTCCGCCCTTGAACGCGAACCGGGGTCCGACTGCCCGGTGTGCGGCGGAGCGCGCCTGATCTGGAAGTACGACCTGGCCCATGAACCTTCCTCGGGCCCGGTGTGCACGGACTGCGGCATCGTGGTGCCGCGTCCCGTGCTGACGTCCGAGGCGCTGGCCACGGCCAGGCGCGGACGACTGCTGGTGTCCGCGTCCGCATAGGTACGGCGGGGGTGCGCCGGGGATGCCGCACCCCCGATTGAACGCGGTGAGCTGCGATGCCGGAGGGCATTGTCAGTGGTGACTGGCACCATCGAGGCATGGTGCAGGTGTGTCTCAACGGGCCCCGGGGGGCCGCCGGCGGAGCCGGGGTGCCGCTGTCGCCGGAGGCGATGGCCGAGTCGGCCGTGCTCGCCGTCGCGGCCGGCGCGACGGACGTCCATGTTCATCCCAAGACGCCTTGCGGGCAGGATTCTTTGTCGCCGCGGGTGGTTGCTGCGACGCTCGATGCGATACGGGCGCGGGTGTCGGTGCCGGTCGGGGTGACCACCGGTGCGTGGGCCGAGCCTGATCCGGTGGCCCGGCTGGAGCGCGTGCGTGCGTGGACGGTGCTGCCCGATCACGCCTCGGTCAACTGGCATGAGCCGGGCGCCGAGGAGATCGCCGCCGCGCTGATCGAGCGTGGGGTCGGTGTGGAGGCGGGGATCTGGTCCGGGACGGACGGGGCGGGGCGGTTCGCGCGCTCGCCGCTCGGGGGGAAGGTTCTGCGGGTGCTGGCGGAGGTGACGGATTCGTCGCCGGACACGGCTGAGGAGAGCGCGCGGGTGTTGTTGGCCGGCCTGGGTTCTGCGCATGGTCGGCCGGTGTTGCTGCATGGGGAGGACGGGGGTGCGTGGCCTGTGCTGCGGCTGGCGGGGCGGTTGGGGCTGGCGACGCGGATCGGGATGGAGGACACGGTTGTCCTGCCGGACGGGGGGCGGGCGGGGTCCAATGCGGAGTTGGTGGTGGCGGGGGTGCGGGAGTACGGGGCGTGCGGCTAGCGGTGCCGGAGTGATCGTGGGCTGAGTGGGACCCGGGGTGAGGGCTGGGCGGGGGTGGGTCGCGCGGCCCGGCGCTTGCGGGGTGCCGTCGGTTGGTGCCGGCCGGGGGTGGGTCGCGCAGCCCGGCGCTGACGGGGTGCCGCCTGCGCCCACCCGTGCCGCCCCAGGCGGCACGCATGCCCGCAGCTTGGCGGGACGGGCGGCCTCCCGCCTGCCGGGTGGGCGCCGCCTCGCGGCACGCATGCCCGCAGCTTGGCGGGACGGCAGGCACCGCTGGGTGGGACGGCAGCCCGCGCCTGGGTGGGCGCCGACCTGGCGGCACGTATGCCCGCAGCTTGGCGGCCGCACGCGGGCGCCCGCCGGCTGGCGCGTCGATATGGGGCCCCTGCGCCGTTACTCGTCCTTCCTGCCGCGCCCTTCTACCAGCAGGCGGGAACCCGAGCGGCGTTCGCCGAAGATGTCGTCGGGGTTGGAGAGGACGCAGGTGTCGAGGGAGAGGCAGCCGCAGCCGATGCAGTCGGTCAAGTGGTCGCGGAGGCGGTTGAGTTGCTTGATGCGTTCGTCGAGTTCGGAGCGCCAGGCCTCGGAGAGGTGGGCCCAGTCGTCCTTCGTGGGGGTGCGTTCCTCGGGGAGTTCGGCCAGGGCCTCGCGGATGGTGGCCAGGGGGATGCCGACGCGTTGGGCGGCGCGGATGAAGGCGACTCGGCGGAGGGTGTCGCGGGTGTAGCGGCGCTGGTTGCCGGAGGTGCGGCGGCTGGCGATCAGGCCCTTGGACTCGTAGAAGTGCAGAGCGGACACCGCGGCGCCGCTGCGGGCGGCGAGCTGGCCGACCGTGAGTTCGTGGATCTTCTCGTGAATCTGGGGCACCCCTCGAAGGTTACCCATCCAAGACCCGCTGCGGCTCCGGTCGTCCGGAGAGCTCCTGTGCGTTGACAGAGGGCCCGCCACCTACCATGCTAAGCAGTTGCTTAGACAGGTCACATTGCGACGCGAGAGGCCGGGACATGGCAGAGCCGAGGATCTTCACGTCCGCCGACGAACTGAAGGCGGCGGTGGGCGAGCAGCTGGGGTACACCGACTGGCTGGAGATCGACCAGAAGCGGATCGACCTGTTCGCGGAGGCCACGGGCGACCACCAGTGGATCCACGTCGATCCGGAGAAGGCGGCGACCGGGCCCTTCGGGACCACCATCGCCCACGGGTATCTCACGCTGTCACTGCTTCCGCTCTTCGGGCCCCAGCTGATCAAGGTCGAGGGCGTGAAGATGGGCGTCAACTACGGGACGAACAAGGTCCGTTTCCCCGCGCCGGTGCCGGTCGGTTCGCGACTGCGCGCCACCGCCACGATCAGCGGTGTCGACGAGGTGACCGGGGGCGTGCAGGTGACCGTCGCCTTCACCGTGGAGCGCGAGGGCGGCGACAAGCCGGTGTGCGTCGCCGAGTCGGTGTCCCGCTATTACCTCTGAGGGCAGGGCCTGTCCGGCAGACCGGACTACTTCGCCCCCACCATCCGCAGCACGAGGTCGGCATAGAGCGCGCCGACCTCGTCCGGGGTCCACGGACCGTCGATGCTGAACCAGCGGGCGACATCGATGCAGAGCGAAAGCACCGCGAGCGTGGTGCCCTTCACGTCGAGGACGTCGAAGTCGCCCGCGGCCACGCCGTCTTCGATGATCCCGCGCACCTCGGCGTCGCACTGACGGCGCAGCGCGACGATCTCCGCGCGAGCCTCGGGGCCGAGTGAGTCGAGTTCGTACTGCACGACCCGCGCGGTGGTGCGCCCCCCGGCGTGCCAGCGCACGAAGGAGCTCACCGCATCGGCGAGCCGCTCCGCCGGGCTGCCCTGGCGCTGCGCCGCCGTACGCAGGATGTCGATCGCCTTCTCATGGCCGATCCGGCTGATGCGGTGGAGCAGCTCTTCCTTGGTCTTGTAGTGGATGTAGAGCGCGGCCGGGCTCATACCGGCACGGCCCGCGATGTCCCGGGTCGTGGTGGCGTGGTAGCCGCGCTCAGCGAAGGCCTCCACGGCGGCGATCAGCAGCCGCCGGGCCGCGTCCGGCGTCACCTCGCCCCACGCCTGCGGCTCGCCGCCGGCCGTCTCCTGCGCCGCACTCATCGCTCGTTCGCCCCTCTCACCGACAAGGCCACCACCATACCGCTCAAGGTGAGCGAGCGCTTAGCGTGCCCGCTCAGAGCTTCTCGAACGGGTGGTACGCCCGGTTCTCCGCCTCCTGCCGGTCCCTGATCACCTTGGCGAGGGTGAAGGCGGAGGTGACGAGGTACAGGACGGCGATCGCCAGGAACGCCCGCACCCAGACATCGGCCTCCAGCTTGAAGATGCCGATCGCCGTGGCGGCCATGGCGACGACGAAGGAGGCGACCGCCTGCCCGTAGAAGGCGGCCGTGTTCTGCTGCTTGCCCGCTGTGTCACTCATGAGGACAAGGATCGGCGGATGTGGGACGCGCCACATCCGCCGAAGTACTCAGTCACGTACCTAGAAAGCAGATACCTAGAAGGCCGAGACGCCCGTCAACGCCCGCCCGATCACCAGCTTCTGGATCTGGCTGGTGCCCTCGTAGAGGGTCATCACGCGGGCGTCGCGCAGCAGTTTGCCGACCGGGTACTCGTCGATGTAGCCGTAACCGCCGAAGACCTGGAGGGCGTTGTTGGCGGCGCGGACGGCGGCCTCCGAGGCGAACAGCTTGGCCTTGGAGGACTCGGTGGCGAAGGGCAGGCCGCGGTCGATGAGGTCGGCCACGCGCCAGGTCAGCAGCCGGGCGGCGTCGACGTCGAGTGCTATGTCACATATCAGCTCCTGTACGAGCTGATGGTGGGCGATGGTCCTGCCGAACTGCTCCCGCTCGGTCGCATACCGCACCGCCGCGTCCAGCGCCGCCTGCGCGATGCCGACGCAGCCCGCCGCCACCGACATCCGCCCCTTGGCCAGCGCCGACATGGCGACCGAGAAGCCCTTGCCCTCGGGTGCGAGCATCGCGGAGGCGGGGACGCGGACGTCCTCGAGGACGAGTTCGGCGGTGGCCTGGCCGCGCAGGCCGAGCTTGCCGTGGATGGTGCGGCGGGTAAGGCCGGGCGCGGCGGTCGGCACGAGGAACGCGGAGACGCCCTTGTGGCCGGGCGCGTCCGTGGAGCGGGCGAAGAGCAGGACCACGTCGGCCCACGTGCCGTTCGTGATGAACATCTTGGTGCCGTTGATGACGTAGTCGTCGCCGTCCCGGACGGCGCGTGTGGCGAGGTTGCCGGCGTCGGAGCCGGTGCCCGGCTCGGTGAGGCCGAAGCAGCCGACGTACGCCCCGGAGGTCAGGCCCGGCAGCCAGCGGCGCTTCTGCTCCTCGCTCCCCCAGGCGGCGATGGTCTTGGCGACCAGGCCGAGCGAGACCGACACGATGCCGCGCACGGAGGAGTCGCCGCGGCCGAGTTCCTCCGTCACCAGGCAGTACGCGAGATGGTCGCCGCCGCTGCCGCCGTACTCCTCGTCGATCGTCAGCCCCAGGAAGCCGACCTCGGCGAGCTTCTTCACAATGGCCCGGTCGACGTCTTCCGCGCGGTCCCAGGCGACGACGTTCGGGGCGATCTCGCGGTCCACGAAGTCCCGGGCGAGCTGCCGTACGGCGATCTGCTCCTCGCTGAGCTCCAGGTTCATCGCGAAGTCACCCCTAAGTCAGCCCTACTTGAAGGCCATACATTTAAATTAGCACTGCTAGTTTCTGGCATGCAGCCCTACTATGTGCGCCATGGCCCGACCGCGCAAGCCCCTCCTCAGCACCGACCGGATCGTCGACGCTGCACGGGCGCTCGTGGACGCGGAGGGGCTTGCGGCGGTCTCGACGCGCCGGCTCGCCGCCGAGCTGGGCGTGAGCGGGCCCTCGCTCTACAACCACTTCCGGACGAAGGACGAGATCCTGGAAGCGGTCGCCGACTCGGTGAGCGCCCAGGTCGATCTGTCGATGTTCGAGAACGGCCGGGACTGGCGGACCGCGCTCCACGACTGGGCCGTCTCCTACCGGGCCGCACTCCGCGACCACCCGAACATCGTCCCGGTGCTGGCCCGCGGCCCCGGCCGCCGGCCTGCCGGACTGCGCCTCGCCGATGCCGTCTACGGCGCTATGGTCCAGGCCGGCTGGCCGCCCGCGCAGGCCACCTCGATCGGCGCGCTGATGCGGTACTTCATCATGGGCTCCGCGCTCGGCTCGTTCGCCGGGGGCTTCGTGGACGACGCAAGCGCGTACGACCCCGCCGACTACCCCCACCTCGGGCAGGCGCACCTACTCGCCGAGCAGCAGGAGAAGATCGACGAGCGGGCCTTCGAGACGGGGTTGACCGCGCTGCTGGACGGGCTGGTGCAGCAGTACGAGCAGGTCAAACGGGCGAGCTGAGCGCTCCGTTGTAAGTTCCGCGAGCTGCCGAACCGCGAATCACAACACTTCGGTGTCCGCCGAAGTGTCCGTCACCCATCCTGGAACGCATGACCACGAAAGACGCCCGCGCCCCCGAGCTGGCCCGGCTTGCCGGGCTCGTCGCCGACGAGACGCGGGCCGTGTGTCTGCTCGCGTTGCTCGACGGGCGGGCGTGGACCGCCGGGGAACTGGCCCGGCACGCGGGTGTCGCCGCGTCGACGCTGAGCGAGCACCTGGGCAGGCTCGTCGCGGGCGGACTGCTCGCGGAGGAGCGGCAGGGGCGCCATCGGTACGTCCGTCTCGCCGATCCGCAGGTCGCGCAGCTGCTGGAGGACCTGGCCGCACAGGTCGCACCGGAAGCGGCGGCGCGCCCGCGCACCCTCCGGGAGTCGACCGCCGGGTCCGCGATGGCCCGCGGCCGCACCTGCTACGACCACCTCGCCGGGCGGCTCGGCATCACGCTGACCGACGCGCTGACCGAGCGCGGACTGCTGAGCCAGGACACCGGGTTCGCGCTCACGGAGGCGGGGCTGCGGTGGTTCGACGCGGTCGGCATCGGGCTCGATCGCAAGGGACGGCGTCCGCTGGCCCGTGGGTGCCTCGACTGGACGGAGCGCCGCTCCCATCTCGCGGGCGTGGCGGGGGCGGCTCTGTGCCGTCATGCGTTGGACGCGGGGTGGTGTGTGCGGATCGGTTCCGAGCGGGCCGTGAAAGTGACTCCGTCGGGGGTGCGGGTGCTGGGGGAGCTGCTCGGTATCGAGGCTGGGGCGTTGCGGTGAGGGGGGTGGGGGCATTGTCGTGTGCCGGGTGCGGGCTCGTGGGGGCTGGTCGCGCAGTTCCCCGCGCCCCTTTCGGGGCGCTGCAGTGCCCCGTGTGAACCCCTTGACGTGCTGATCTCACCGTCCGAAATACGCGAGCCTCACCCCATCCCCCTCTCCTAGCCTCTGGAGCATGATGAACGCCTCCCCTGCCCGCCGTACGGAGCTACTCGCCGCCGGTGCCGCCACCGTCACCGTCGTCCTCTGGGCCTCCGCCTTCGTGTCCATCCGCAGTGCGGGAGAGGAGTACTCGCCGGGTGCGTTGGCGCTCGGGCGGCTGCTGGCGGGAGCCCTCACGTTGGGGATCTTCTGTCTCGTACGGCGGGAGGGGTGGCCGCCGCGGGCGGCGTGGCCCGGGATCGCGATATCGGGGTTGTTGTGGTTCGGGTTCTACATGGTCGCCCTCAACTGGGGCGAGCAGCAGGTGGATGCGGGGACGGCGGCCCTGGTCGTGAACATCGGGCCGATCCTGGTCGCGCTGCTCGCCGCGCGGCTGCTCGGTGACACGATGCCGCCGCGGCTGCTGGCGGGCATGGCGGTGTCGTTCGCGGGTGCGGTGGCCGTGGGGCTGTCGATGTCGAGCGGGGGCGGGTCGTCGGTGCTCGGGGTGGTGCTGTGTCTGCTGGCGGCCGTCGGCTATGCGGGCGGGGTCGTGGCGCAGAAGCCCGCGCTCGGGCACGCCAGTGCGCTGCAGGTGACGACGTTCGGGTGTCTGGTCGGGGCCGTGGCCTGTCTGCCGTTCGCCGGGCAGCTGGTGTCGGACGCGGCGGACGCCCCGCTGTCGGCGACGCTCAACATGGTCTATCTCGGCGTGTTCCCGACCGCGCTGGCCTTCACGACGTGGGCGTACGCCCTGTCCCGTACGACCGCCAGCCGGATGGGCGCCACCACCTACGCCGTCCCCGCACTCGTCGTCCTGATGTCGTGGCTGGCGCTCGGCGAGGTGCCGAAGCTGCTCACGCTCGCGGGCGGGGCGCTGTGCCTGGCCGGGGTGGCGGTGTCGCGGTCGCGCGGACGGGCCACGGCGCCGGAGGGGGTGTCGGCGCCGCAGCCCGAGCGGGCGTCGAAATCAGCGTGAACGTGCCCTGTCCGCAAGGACCTTGATGGACAGCAGGGCGATGACGGAGAGCCCGATGATGTAGGCGGACACCGCCATCGACGTGCCGGTGGCCTCCAGGAGCAGCACCATCACGAAGGGCGCGAGTCCGCCGCCGCACACGGCCGCGATCTGGTAGCCGAGGGAGGCGCCGGTGTAGCGCATCTCGGGCGTGAACAGCTCGGCGAACAGGGCGGCCTGGGGGCCGTACATGATGCTGAGGAAGCAGCTGGCGACGAAGGTGCCGACGGCCAGCCACAACAGCGAACCCGTGTCGATCAGCAGGAACAGCGGAAGGGCCCACAGCGCGATGCCGGCCGCGCCGAACGCGTAGACCCGGATGCGGCCGATCCGGTCGGACAGCGCGGCGGACGCCGGGATGAGGATCAGCTGGGTGAGGCTGACGCAGAGGGAGACCGTGAGGACAGCGCTGCGTTTCATGTCGAGTTCGCGGGTCGTGTAGTCGAGGACGCCGGTGATGAGGATGTAGAAGGTCGCGGTGTTCACGGCGAAGGAGCCGCCGGCGAGGAGGACCGTGCCGAGGTGGTTGCGGAGGATCGTGCGCAGCGGGGAGTTCTGCTCCGACTTCTCCTTCTCACTCAACTGCCGTTCCGCCGCGCGGAATTCAGGCGTTTCCTCGACGCGCGTGTGGATGTACCAGGCGAGCGCGAGCACGAACAGGCCGATCAGGAACGGGATGCGCCAGCCCCAGGCCGCGAACGCCGACTCGGAGGTGAACGCGCCGGCCAGCAGGAAGACGGTGTTGGCGGTCACGACGCCGATGGGGACGCCGAGTTGGACGACGCTGCCGTACACACCGCGCTTGCCCTCGGGGGCGTACTCGGTGGCCAGCAGCATCGCGCCGCCCCACTGCGCGCCGACGGCGACGCCCTGTGCGATGCGGAGGAGGACCAGGAGGATCGGGGCGGCGACGCCGATCGTCTCGTACGTCGGGAGCAGGCCGATGCCGGTGGTGGCGACGCCCATCAGCGTGAGCGCGAGGACCAGCATGGGCTTGCGGCCTCGCTTGTCGCCGAGCTGGCCCGCGACGATGCCGCCGAGGGGACGGGCGAGGAAGCCGACGGCGAAGGTGGCGAAGGAGGCGAGTACTCCGGCGGTGGAGCTGCCGGCGGGGAAGTACAGGTCGCCGAGGACGAGGGCGGCGGCGATGCCGAAGACGAAGTAGTCGTACCACTCGACGGCCGAGGCGAGGGCTGCCGCGGTGGCTACGCGGCGTCGGTTGACCGTGGGGAGGGCGGTCGTGGGGATGGGGTGAGCGGAGGGGGCCATGTCCATGCGTGCACACTCCGGTGGGTGCTGGGGACGTTGGCGGCGAACGTACTGACCGGACGGTATGGCGTCAACGGTTGTGCGCGAAGGTTGCCCGGAGCACCCAGGGGGCTCCGGGCTCGCGTCTGCCTCAGAACACCACCAACGCCCGTCCACCCTTCCCCGCCAGCATGTTCTCGAACGCCGCCGGAATCCCGTCCAGCGCGATCCGCTCCGTCACCAGCGCTCCCAGGTCCAGGCGGCCCGCGCGGACGTGCTCGGCGAGGACCGGGAGGTCCTTCGCGGGGTCAGAGTTGCCGTAGACGCAGCCGGAGAGGGTGCGGCCCCAGTGGAAGATCTCCAGGGCGTTGAAGGTGACCTCCTGGTCCTTGCCGCCGATGCCCACGACCGTGGTGCGTCCGCCGCGGCGGGTGGAGTCCCAGGCCGTCCGGATGGTCGTCGCGCGGCCCACGCACTCGACGGCGACATCGACGCCCTGCTTGCCGGTGAGGGCGCGGATCTCGCGGGCGGTGGTGTCGGAGGCGACGACGTAGTCCGTGGCGCCCGCATTCCGCGCCAACTCCTCCTTCTCCGGGGAGACATCGACCGCGACGATCTTCGACGCGCCCGCGATACGGGCCGCCTGGAGTGCCGCGAGGCCCACTCCCCCGACGCCGTACACCGCCACCGTCTCCCCCGGCTGGACGCGTGCCGAGTGGTGGACGGCGCCGTAGCCGGTGAGGACCGCGCAGCCGAGGAGGGCCGCGTCGGTGAGCGGGATGCCCTCGGGGAGCGGGAGGGCGCAGGACGCGGAGACGACGGTCTCCTCGGCGAACGCGGCCACGTTCAGGCCGGGGTGGAGGTCGGTGCCGTCGGACGTGCGCCGGGCGTGGACGTCGGCGGCGCCGTTCAGCGCGTTGGCGCACAGCCAGACCTCACCGAGGGCGCACGCGTGGCAACTGCCGCAGGACGGGGCCCAGTTGAGGACGACACGGTCGCCGGGTGCGAGGTGGGTGACCTCCTCGCCCACGGCGACGACCGTCCCGGCGCCTTCGTGGCCGAGGACGGCCGGGACCGGGACGCGCATGGTGCCGTTGGACAGGGACAGGTCGGAGTGGCAGACGCCGGCGGCGGCGAGGCGGACGCGGATGCGGTCCGGGCCGGGGTCGGGCAGGTCGATGTCGGTGATCTCCAGCGGGGAGCCGATGGCGGGCAGGACGGCGGCGCGGACCATGTGCGGGCTCCTCAGAACTGCAGGGACTTGGTCTGGAGGTACTCGGCCAGGCCGTGCGCACCGAGTTCCCGGCCCACACCCGACTGCTTGTAACCACCGAAGGGGGCAAGGGGGTTGAAGCGTCCGCCGTTGATGTCGACCTGCCCGGTGTCCATCCGGCGGGCGAAGGCCGCCGCCTCCGACGCGTCGCCCGCCCACACGGCGCCGGCGAGCCCGTAGACCGTGCCGTTGGCGATCCGCAGGGCGTCGTCCTCGTCCTCGTACCGGATGATCGACAGGACCGGCCCGAAGATCTCCTCCTGGGCGATCGTCATCTCGGGGGTGACGTCGGCGAAGACCGTGGGCGCGATGAAGTAGCCCTGGTCATACGGGGGTTCCGCGCCGCCCGCGACGATCCGCGCGCCCTCCGCGACACCCTTCTCGATGTAACCGCGCACCCGCGCCTGCTGCTTGGCGCTCACGACGGGGCCGATGCGCTCGCCGTACTTGGCGGCGGCTGTCGCGGCCAGCTCCACTGCCTCGTCGTACTGCTCCCGGTGGACCAGCATCCGCGTCCACGCACTGCATGTCTGGCCGGAGTTGGACATGACGTTGGCGACGCCGACGTTGACGGCCTTGGCCAGGTCGGCGCTCGGGAGGATGACGTTGGCGGACTTGCCGCCCAGCTCCAGGGCGACCTTCTTGACGGCCGCGCCCGCCGTCGCGCCGATCTGCCGTCCGACGGCCGTGGAGCCGGTGAAGGAGACCAGGTCGACGCCGGGGTGCTCGGCGAGGGCCTGGCCCGCGACCGGGCCGAGGCCGGTGACGAGGTTGAAGACACCGGCCGGGACCCCGGCCTCGTGGACCGCCTCGGCGAAGAGCTGGGCGACGAGCGGGGTGTCCTCGGCGGGCTTCAGCACGACCGTGCAGCCTGCCGCCAGCGCCGGGGCGACCTTGGCGACGATCTGGTGGAGCGGGTAGTTCCACGGCGTGATCGCGCCGACCACGCCGATCGGCTCGTGGAAGACGGTCGAGTTGCCGACCTTTTCCTCGAAGGCGTACGTCGCCGCCAGCTCGGCGTACGAGCCCGCGACCGCGATGGGGACGGCGGCGTGGACGTTCTCGGAGAACTTCAGCGGCGAGCCGAGCTCGGCCGTGACCGTCTCGGCGATCTCGTCCTTGCGGGCCATGAGGACGTCCCGGAGGGCGGTCAGGCGTGCGGCCCGTTCGGCGGGCGGGGTCGCGGCCCAGCCCGGGAGGGCGGCGCGAGCGGCCCGTACGGCGGTGTCGACGTCCTCGGCGCTGCCGGCCGGGACCCGGCCGATGACCTGCTCGTCGGCCGGGTTCACGACCTCGGTCGCGTCCTGGCCGGCGGCGGGGCGCCAGGCGCCGTCGATGTACATGCCGTCGTGTGCCTTCATCGTGCTTCCTCCCGGGCGGGACCATGTGCTCCGAGCACCAAACTAGCGATGTTAGTTTTCGCTCGCCAGGGGGGCCTGAGCTCCCGGACCGGTCAGAAGTCGACCTGGGCCCGGTCGTCGACCCGGCCCACCGACTCCTGGCCGAAGGCCTTCTCGTAGTCCCGGCGGATCTCCTCGATCTTCCGGTCGCTCGGGCCCGCCTCCGTCACCGGATACAGCAGGATCAGCTCGTACGACCGCTCCTTCTCGATCGTGCCGCTCATGTCCTTCCACTGACCGCGCCCGCTCTGCACGGTCAGCCCGTTCGGGAAGCCGGGCGTGACCTCCTTGTCGATGAAGGCCATGAACTGCTTGTCGGTCACGGCCGGACCGCCGTCCGGGCGCGCGGTGCCGAAGAAGAGCTGGGTCTCGATGTACGGCTCTCCGCGCTGCGGTGCGGCGGAGGTCCCCTCGTCGAAGGTGGCGTAGGCGGTCGGCGCGCCGACGGCGAGCAGCAGCCCGGCCACGGCGAACGCGGCCTGGGTACGCGTGAGTTGGAGATTCATGCACCCATCGTGGCGGGCCTTACTCCTCCAAGTCCGGCAAACGCGCCGGAGCCGGGCAGATCCGCTCGCCGTGCTGGTCGAAGACGAACAGGTGGGCGATGTCGACGAGCAGGGGCACCTGCATTCCGTGCCGGAGTTCGAGGTCCGGGGTGGTGCGGACGATGAGGTCGCCGGGGAGACGACCCTCGGGCGGCACCGGTTCGGAGGCCGCGTCCGTCGGATGCTCCAGGACCACCACCGGTCCTGCGCGCCGCGCGCCCGCGCGTTCCCGGAGACGGTCCAGGACCGTGCCGCCCTCGCGGCGGCGGCGCCGGACCGGGCGGGCGGGGCGCGGGGCCTCCAGCTCGGGTACGACGGCCGGGTGGGAGCCGGTGTTGAAGTGGACGAGGACCTCGTGCCCCTGGAACTCCACATGCTCGACCAGACCGGTGAGCACGACCTCACCGGGCCGGGCGGACGCCGGTTTGGCGATGCGTACGGCCTCCGAGCGCAGGCCCACGATGACCTCCCGGCCCTGCTGGACGCGGAGCAACTGGTGGTCCAGGGACAGGGGTTCGGGCAGCCGCAGATACTGCTTGCCGAGGCTGATGGTCATGGCGCCGTCGAGCGGGGCGCGCACCAGGCCGCGCAGCAGGTTGATGCGCGGGATGCCGATGAAGGCGGCGACGAAGACGTTGCGGGGCAGCGCGTACACCGAGCGCGGGGTGCCGACCTGCTGGAGGATGCCGCCGCGCAGGACGGCGACCCGGTCGCCGAGCGACATGGCCTCGGCCTGGTCGTGGGTGACGTACACCGTGGTGACGCCCAACTCGCGGGTGAGGGCGGATATTTCGGCCCGTAGGTGGTTGCGGAGCTTGGCGTCGAGGTTGGACAGTGGCTCGTCCATCAGGAACGCGGAGGGGTGCCGGGCGATGGCGCGGCCCATGGCGACGCGCTGGCGTTCGCCGCCGGAGAGCTGACCGGGGAAGCGGTCCAGCAGGTCCTCGATGCCCAGCATGCGGGCGGTGGCGTCCACGCGCGGGCGGGGGTCCGCGCCGGGCGCCTCGATACGCAGCGGGAAGCCGATGTTGTCGCGGCTGGTCATACTCGGATACAGGGCGAAGTTCTGGAAGACCATCGCCATGTCCCGCCCGGACGGCAGCAGATCGTTGGCGTACTCGCCGTCGAGCAGCAGCTCGCCCTCGGTGATCTCCTCCAGCCCCGCGATCATTCTGAGCACGGTGGACTTCCCGCACCCGGACGGCCCGAGCAGCACCAGGAACTCACCGGGCTCGATGTCCAGCGACAGCCGGTCCACCACACGGACACCACGGTCGTAGACCTTGCTCACATCGTGCAGAGAGATGGCGCGCGTCATGACAGGTGCCCCCGAGGGCTCACTTGGGCGGTCGAAATGCCCCGTGCGGGTCGAACGGGGCGTGGGTCACGGAAGTTAACGGAATGTGCGCGGTCGGGGAAGAGGTTGGTCACTTTGTGGCGGTCAGGTGGGCGAAGACCACCACGTTGCTGGTGTAGCCCGAGCGCCGGCTGAAGAGGCCGCCGCAGGTGATCACGCGGAGTTCCGGGCGCTTGGCCGGGCCGTAGACCTCCTTGTCGGGGAAGTCCGCCTTGTCGAAGACCTTCACCCGGTCCACGGTGTAGACGGCGGTACGGCCGTCCGCGCGCCGCGCCTCGATCGGCTTGCCGGGCTTCACCTCGGCCAGCCCGGCGAAGACGGCACGGCCGGTCCTGGTGTCGCGGTGACCGACGGCGATCGCGGTGCCGGGCTCGCCGGGCGTGGGGCCGCCCTCGTACCAGCCGACGAGCTTCGGCTTGTCGATCGGGGGTGTCTCCAGCTCCCGGTCCCGGTCGAGCCCGAGACCCGTGATCGGGGCGTCGATGCCGAGGGACGGGATGCGGAGGGTCGTGGGCCGGGACCGGGGCAGTGGGCGGAGCGGGGGCGTGGGTGTGGGGCGGCGGGCGGCGCGGACGGGGCGGTCGGCGGGCGCGGGGCGGGCCGGGCCGGAGGCCGCCACGGTGGCCGGGGCGCCTCCCGGCGCTACCGGCATGTCCGGGCTCTCGCACCGCACAACCACCGTGACCAGGACGACCGTGAGCAGGGCCGTCCTGGTCAGGCGGTAGGCGCGAGTCCGGTGCCAGGGCCTGCGTCTGCGCCTACGCGGCACCATGGGGCCGGCGGCGGTTCATCCGGAAGTACATGGTGCCGCCGAGGGCGACCACGGCCGCCGCGCCGGTCACCGGCGCGAACGCGGCGGCGCTGTCGACGAGACCGCCGCCGCCCGCGTGCACACCGCCCCGTGGGCCGCGGTGGTCGCCCGGCCCCCAGGCCGCGTCGGCGCGCTGGTGATCCTCGATGCGGTTGCGGTCGCGGCAGTTGACGCGGAAGACCTTCTCCTTGGGGGCGCCCAGCACGATCCAGGTGATCTTGTACTGCCCGTCCGCGAGCCTCAGCTGGTCGGTGTGACCGGCACCCCCGCCGAGCTGGATGGTGCCGGCGACGGTGGCGGCGGAGGGCAGCGGAGGCTGCGGCGTGATGGTGTAGGCGATGGCGGGGAGGACGTCGAAGTTGACGGCGTCGAGGTAGAACCTGCAGACCGCCGGCTCGTCTCTCGAGTCCCCGAAGGGCACGCCCACGCTGTGGATCCTGATGTCGCCGTTCTCCCCTTGGGCCGACGCCGTCGGCGCCGCCACCCATGACGCGCCCGCCGCGGTGAGGGCGGTGAGGACGACAGTGGCGCCCGCGCGGCGGCGGAAGGTACGTGAGGGTGTCAGGGTGGGCATGCGCGCTCCTCCGATTCAGACGATTTTCATACAAATCGTTCTTTCGCCTGACTCTCCGTTACGCGCACTGCGACTCGCCGTACTGACACCGGCGCGTCGTCAGATATCGCTCGTCCGGCGGAATCTGGAGCGCTTCGGCCGCTCCCGCGCGGTGGGGCCGGGCCCTTCGGGCCCCTTCGGCGTCCGCAGCGCGACCCCCGCCGACAGCAGCAACAGACCCCCCAGCATCACGAACGGCGCCGCCACGCCGGCGACCCCCGCGACCAGGCCCGCGGTCGCCGGCGCGGCGACCTGGCCGAGGCGGTTGCCGGTCAACCGGAGTGCGAGGGCCGTGGAGCGGGCGCCGTCGGGGGCCGCCTGGACGACCGTCGTCATGGACAGCGGCTGGCCGACGCCGAGGCAGAAGCCGAGGGCGACGAGGATCAGGGCCAGCGCCCACACCGGCACCGGCACCGCGATACCCGCGCACAGCAGTGCCCCCAGCAGACAGGTCACGGTGAGCAGCAGCGTCCGGCCCAGCAGCCTCAGCAGCGGGGTCAGCACCAGACGGCACGCGATCGTGGCCGCCGCACGGAGGCTGAGCAGCACGCCGATGACCGACGGCGCGATGCCCCGGTGCTCGCCGACCACCGGCAGATAGGCGGTGAGGATGTCGGTCGCGGACAGCACGGAGAGGCTGATGAGGATGCCCGCGGGGACACCCCGGGCGCGCAGGATGCGCTGGACGGGGACGCGGTCGCCCTGCCCGGTACGGGACTTGGCGGTCGTACGGTGCTCTATGCGCCACAGCGAAGTGAACGCGACCGCCGCCCCCGCACCCGCGACCAGCAGCGCGAGAGCGCTGGTCCCGGCCATGTCCCGGCCGCCGATCAGCGCGCCCGCCGCGATGGGGCCGACCAGCTGGCCGAGCGAGGCGCCGATGGTGAAGTGGCCGAAGTTGCGGTCCTGTTCGTGCGGGGCGGACTGGCGGGCGACGAGCGACTGGGCGCCGATGACGAAGGACAGATGACCGAGGCCCATCACCCCGCTCCAGACCGCCATCGCCCAGAGGGAGTCGACGAGGCCGCTGAGCGCGCAGCCGCCGGATATCAGGACCACACCGGCGGGCAGCAGGGGCGCACAGCGGCCGTGGTCGGTACGGCGGCCCAGCGGGACGGCGGCGAACAGCGGGAGCAGGGCGTACACACCCGCGATGACGCCGATCGCCCGCTCGTCGGCGCCCAGCGCGAGCGCCCGGTAGGAGACGGCGGGCCGGGCCATCGACACCGCCCCCTGCGCGAAGCTGAAGGCGATGACGAGGCGGAGCAGCCAGCCGCGGTTCCCACCGGGCGCCATGGTCGAGTCCTCCGTGGCGGTACGTCAGATGATTCCGAAGAGGATGCCTGCCCCGAGGATGATCAGACATGTGAGCGCCGCCCACTTCACCACGAACCTGGTGTGGTCGCCGAACTCCACCTTGGCCATGCCGACCAGGACGTACACGGCCGGGACGAGCGGGCTCGACATGTGCAGCGGCTGGCCGACCAGGGAGGCGCGGGCCATCTCCAGCGGGGAGACACCGTGGGCGGCACCGGCCTCGGCGAGGACCGGCAGGACACCGAAGTAGAAGCCGTCGTTCGACATGAAGTAGGTGAGCGGGAGGCTCAGCAGACCGGTGACCAGGGCCATGTGCGGGCCCATGCCCTCGGGGATGACGTCCACCATCCACTTGGCCATGTGGTCGACCATGCCGGTGCCCTGGAGGACGCCGGTGAAGACGGCGGCGGCGAAGACCATGCCGGAGACGTTGAGGACGTTCTCGGCGTGGGCGCCGAGGCGGGCCTTCTGGTCGGGCATGTGCGGGAAGTTGACGGTCAGCGCGAGAGCCGCGCCGAGCAGGAACAGCACCGGGATCGGCAGCCACTCCATGATCATGGCGGTGAGCAGGACCACCGTGAGCAGCGCGTTGAACCAGTACAGCTTGGGGCGCAGGGTGGGCCGGGCCGGGTCGAGGACCTTGAGCATGCTGTCGTCCTCGTCGTCGGGCGCGTCCGCGTCCGTGCCGGCGCCCGAACCGCCGGTGGCCACCGGGGTCTTGCCGGAACCTCCGGCGCCCACGAGAACGGTCTCCGTCTCCTTCTCGTCCACCAACACCTCGTCCAGCGTCAGCGTGCCGAGCCGCTTGCGCTCGCGCATGCCGAGGACGTACGAGAGCACGAAGACACCGAGGAGGCCGACGGCGAGGGCCGGGATCATCGGGACGAAGATGTCGCTGGCGTCCAGCTTGAGGGCGGTGGCGGCACGGGCCGTCGGGCCGCCCCACGGCAGGGTGTTCATCACGCCGTTGGCCATCGCGGCGACACCGGTCATGATGACCAGGCTCATCTTGAGGCGCTTGTACAGCGGGTACATCGCCGAGACCGTGATCATGAAGGTGGTCGAGCCGTCGCCGTCGAGCGAGACGATGGCGGCGAGTACGGCGGTGCCGACGACGATGCGCATCGGGTCGGCCTTGCAGAACTTGAGGATCCCCCGGACGATCGGGTCGAAGAGCCCGACGTCGATCATCACTCCGAAGTAGACGATCGCGAACATGAGCATCGCCGCGGTCGGGGCAAGGCTGGTCACGCCGTCGATGACGTAGTCACCGAGCTTGGCGCCCTTCCCGACGAACACGCAGAACAGTGCTGGGATCAGCACGAGCGCCGCGATCGGCGACATCTTCTTCATCATGATCAGGACCAGGAAGGTCGCGATCATGGCGAAGCCGAGGATGGTCAGCATGAGTGGATACCTAACGTTCGCCCTTGAACTCCCACCGGAGTCGGCAGTGCGATGACGTTAGGTGCCGTCGAACGGCGTTAACAAGACGTTGACATGCGAGCAATAAGCGCAAAACTCCTGGTCACGGCTTTGCTCAGGTCAGCGGGGTGAGCTTTTCGGTCACGGCTTCGGACACGGGGGAGATTTCCACGGGCACTCCGTTGAGGACCGCGTTGCCCGACAGCGGGTCGAGCAGGCTGCCGTCGAGGAGCTGGTTGACGTTGACGCCGGGGTCGGTGGAGGCGTGGCCGAGCCGGGTTCCGGGACGGTCGTGGCCCCACCCGTGCGGCAGGCTGACCACGCCCTGCCGCACGCCGTCGGTGACCTCGGCCGGGGCGGTCACCTCGCCCCCGGCGCCCTTCAGACGCACCGGCGCCCCGTCGCGCACGCCGAGGCGTTCGGCGTCGGCGGGGTGGATGTGCAGGGTGCAGCGGTTGGTGCCGCCGGTGAGAGCGGGCACGTTGTGCATCCAGCTGTTGTTGGAGCGGAGATGGCGCCGGCCGATCAGGACGAGTCCGTCGGGCCGCTCGTCGAGGGCACGCGTCAGCCGGGGCAGGTCGTCGGCGATCGCTCGCGGCAGCAGCTCGATCTTGCCGCTCCTGGTCTTCAGCGGCTGCGGCAGCCGCGGGCGCAGCGGTCCGAGGTCGATGCCGTGCGGATGCGCCAGGACCTTCTCCAGGGTCAGGCCGTCCGGTCGTACGCCGAACCCGTCGCCGTAGGGGCCGAGGCGCAGCATCATGTCGAGCCGCCGCTCGGGGCCGTTCTCGCCGGTGAGCTGCTCCGCCAGTTCCTGGGGGTCCCTGCCGTGGACGGGAGAGTGCGGCTCCTTGACGGCCTTGCCCAGGGTCTGCTGGACGACCAACGCGTCCACGGCCGCGGGGTCGGCGCCGTGCATGCCGGTCGCCGCGAGGGTCAGCCGGGCGAGGATCTCGCTCTCGGACATACGGCCGGGTTCGAGCGGGACGGCGGCGCGGGTGTAGCGGACCTGGTTGCGTACGGCGAAGGTGTTGAAGGCGAAGTCGTGGTGAGCGCTCTGGGAGGGCGGGGGCGGCGGCAGGACGACGTGGGCGTGGCGCGAGGTCTCGTTGAGGTAGGGGTCGACGCTGACCATGAAGTCGAGCGAGTCGAGTGCCTTGTCGAGCCGGTCGCCGTCGGGGGCGGACAGCACCGGGTTGGCGGCCACGGCGATGAGGGCGCGGATCGGCTCTCCCTCGGGTGTGGCGGTGTCGATCTCCTCGGCGAGCGCGGAGAGCGGCAACTCGCCCTTGGCCTCGGGGTGTTCGCTGACGCGGGAGTGCCAGCGGGCGAGCTGGAAGCCGCGGCCGGGTCCGGCGGGCCGGGGCGTCTTGTCGGTGGCCGCCTGCGGGAAGAGCGCGCCGCCGGGGCGGTCGAGATTGCCGGTGAGGATGTTGAGGACGTCGACGAGCCAGCTGGCCAGGGTGCCGTGCGAGACGGTGCAGCTGCCGATGCGGGCGTAGACGGCGGCGGTGGGGGCGGCGGCGAGCTCGCGGGCGAGGGCGCGGATGACGTCGGCGTCGATGTCGCAGGCGGCGGTGACGGCTTCGGGGGTGAAGTGCCGTACGGCGTCCCGGAGTTCTTCGACGCCCTGGACATGGGGCGTCAGGTCGCCCAGGTCGACGAGGTCCTCCTCGAAGAGGACGTATGTCATCGCCGCGAGCAGCAGGGCGTCCGTGCCGGGCCGGATGGCGAGGTGGCGGTCGGCGAGTTTGGCGGTGCGGGTGCGGCGCGGGTCGATGACGGTGAGGGTGCCGCCGCGGGCCTTGAGGGCCTTGAGCTTGCCGGGGAAGTCGGGGGCGGTGCACAGACTCCCGTTGGACTCCAGGGGGTTGGCGCCGATGAGGAGCAGGTGGTCGGTGTGGTCCAGGTCGGGTACGGGGATCGCGAGGGCGTCGCCGTAGAGGAGCCCGCTGGAGACGTGTTTGGGCATCTGGTCGACCGTGGAGGCGGTGAACAGGCTGCGGGTGCCGAGGCCAGCGAGGAGCACGGGCGGGTAGAGGGCGCCGGCCATGGTGTGGACATTGGGGTTGCCGAGGACGACGCCGACGGAATTCGCTCCGTACCGCTCGACGACCGGGCGGATACCGGCCGCGACCGCGTCGAACGCCTCCTGCCAGGTGGCCTCGCGCAGCTCGCCGTCCTTGCGGACGAGGGGGGTGCGCAGCCGGTCGGGGTCGCTGTCGACGGCGCCGAAGGAGGCGCCCTTCGGGCAGATGAACCCCTCGCTGAACACATCGTCACGATCACCGCGGGCACCGGTGACACGGGTGCCCTCGATGGTGAGGGTCAGCCCGCAGGTGGCCTCACACAGGGGGCAGATTCGCAGGGCGGTGCGGGACACGGGTCCTCCCGGAGGGCGGCGGCAACGGTGACGCACGAACTGCGGTCGAGCATACCGACCGGTATGCACGAGGGGGAGGGTCTGCCGGGGGTGAGGTCGGAAACCCGCGCGAGCCGGAGGGCTGTGGCGGTCAGTCCAGGACGCGCGCCAGGTACGCCCGCAGCAGCTCCCGCGCCTCCTGGATGATCTTCTCGTCGCCCTCGGGGGCCACGCGGAAGGCCAGGTGGACGAGGGTGTCGGCGGTTTCCACGGCGATCAGGAAGGTGCGCCGCAGATCCTCGTCGGGGGTGCGGTCGAGATAGCCGGAGAGCAGATCGGTGAGACGGTCGGCGACGCGATGGTTGGGCTCGGAGTGCCGGGTACCGACGGGGATCTGGTTGCCGAAGTCGACGAGGGAGAAGCCGGGCGCGGTGCGCTTCATGGCGAGGTACTCGTCGAGCACGGCGTCCATCGCGGCCCGCCAGCCTCCGTCGCCGGCCGCTTCGAGGCGGGCGGTGACGCGTTCGGTGTAGCGCTCGAGGTTGCGCTGGGCGAGCGCGTCGGCCATCTGCCGTTTGTTGCCGAAGAAACGGTAGACCGAGCCGATGGGGACGCCCGCGCGCTGGGCGACGGCACGGGTGCTCAGGTCGTCGTAGCCGACCTCGTCGAGGAGGTCGGCGCAGGCGTCGAGGATCCTGGTCAGCCGTTCTGCGCTGCGCCGCTGGATCGGCGCACGACGGAGCGATGTCGCATGGGGCACGGGTTTCATGATGCCTCTCCGCCCGGGTCCGGTGAACCTCGCCCCCCGTTGTCGGCCACATTCACCGTCCGACGGGTGCGCTCGTGGGCGCCGTCGGCCCCGGCTGCGACGCCGTGATGTCGGCCGTGCTCTCGACGGGCTCGCCGTCCACGGCCCACACCGTGCCGTCGTCGGCGTAGAGCCGCGCGGTGACGTGGTGTGTGCCGCGCTGGACGAGATCGGCCGCGAGTCGGTACTCGGGGGCACGGAGCCGGGCGATGCGGCGGCCGTCGACGAAGAGATGGGCGAGACCCCGGCCGGGCACGGCCTCGGCCTTACTGCCGGGCGGCGAGAAGCGGAAGTTGTGGACCGTGAGGCGTACGTCCCAGCCCTCGTCGGCGTCCGGCTGCACCTCGATGCCGACCTCGGGTGCGTCCTTGTCGTCCACCTCGCGGTAGCGCCTCCCCTCGTCGTCGGTGGCGTCGAGGAGCTCGCCGACCGGTGACATCGACTCCCCGTTCTTCCCGCTCCCGCTCCCGCTCCCGCCCGCGTCGCCGGAGCCGCAACCCGCCGCTCCGGCGAAGAGCAGGACACAGACCGCGAGCGCTCCAAGCAGTACACGCGTCCACGACATGGCGGCGAGCGTAGAACAACCTTCCGACACCTCGAATCCCCCTGGAGTCTGGTTCTCGGCGTACTCCCTGAGGACGTCATGCAGACCCTCTTGCGCGCGCGAAACCGCAATCCTACGGTGGAGCATAGGAATCAAACTGCAAGGGAGCAGCGATCATGAGCGGGGACGCACGGAAGACCGCTGAGGGGCTGACCTACCTCTCCGGTTTCGGCAATGAGCACAGCTCCGAGGCTGTCCCGGGCGCTCTGCCCGAGGGCCGCAACTCGCCTCAGCGCGCCCCGCTCGGGCTCTACGCGGAGCAGCTCAGCGGTACGGCGTTCACCGAGCCACGCGCCCACAACCGCCGCTCCTGGCTGTACCGGATCCGCCCTTCTGCCGCGCATCCCGCGTTCACGCGCACGGAGAACGGCTCGATCCGTACGGCGCCCTTCACCGAGTCGGTACCGGACCCGAACCGGCTGCGCTGGAACCCCCTGCCCGAGCCGCCGGCCGGCACGGACTTCCTGCGGGGCCTGTGGACCCTGGGCGGCAACGGCGACGCGACCCAGCGCACCGGTATCGCCGTGCACCTCTATCACGCCAACTCCTCCATGGACCGCGTCTTCAGCGACGCCGACGGCGAGCTGCTGATCGTGCCGGAGCACGGCGGGCTGCTGCTGCGCACGGAGTTCGGGCTGCTGCATGTGGAGCCGGGACATGTGGCGCTGGTTCCTCGTGGGGTGCGCTTCCGTGTGGAGCTGCTGGACGATTCGGCCCGGGGTTATGTGTGCGAGAACTATGGGGCGCCGTTCCAACTGCCCGACCTCGGCCCGATCGGCGCCAACGGGCTCGCCAACGCCCGGGATTTCCGGGCGCCCGTGGCCGCGTACGAGGAGGTCGAGGGGCCGGTCGAGGTGGTGAACAAGTTCTGCGGGAACCTGTGGACGGCCACCTATGACCACTCCCCGCTCGACGTGGTCGCCTGGCACGGCAACCATGTGCCGTACGCCTATGACCTGCGCCGCTTCAATGTGCTCGGCACCATCAGCTACGACCACCCGGACCCGTCGATCTTCACGGTGCTGACGTCGCCGAGCGACACCCCGGGGCTCGCGGGCGTGGACTTCGTCGTGTTCGCGCCGCGCTGGCTGGTGGGCGAGGACACGTTCCGGCCGCCGTACTTCCACCGGAACGTGATGAGCGAGTACATGGGGCTCATCGAGGGCGCGTACGACGCGAAGGCGGAGGGCTTTGTGCCGGGCGGCGGGTCGCTGCACAACATGATGTCGGCACACGGCCCGGACCGGGAGACCTTCGACCGCGCGAGCGCCGCCGAGCTGCGGCCGCACAAGGTCGACGACGGGCTGGCGTTCATGTTCGAGACCCGCTGGCCGGTGACGCTGACCGCGCAGGCGGCCGGGGCGGAGCATCTGCAGCGCGGGTACGACGACGTGTGGCAGGGCCTCGAACGCCACTTCCGCCCCTTGCACTGAGGATCCCCTGCCGGTACGGATGGCCCAATGACCTCCTTCGCCCCGGACTCGATCGTCCTGAACCGCAAGCTGCCGCTCTGGTATCAGGTGTCGCAGTCGCTGCGCGCGTCGATACTCGGCCGCTCGCCCCAGGACCCGCTGCGGCTGCCGACCGAGGAGCAGTTGGCGGGGCACTACGGCGTGAGCGTGCTGACCATGCGGCAGGCGCTGAAGGAACTGGAGGACGAAGGGCTGATCACCCGCCATCGCCGGCGCGGCACGTTCATCGAGCCGGATGCCCTCAGGGGCGCCCCGGTGCGGCTGCTCGGCTCCGTGGACGCGATCGTGGCCCAGCAGTCCGGCATGACGACCGAGCTCCTCGACCACGGCAAGGCGCCTGTACCGGCCGAACTCGCCGGGTACTTCCCGGAGCTGGACGAGGTGGCGACGTACCACCGCCTGCGCGGCGACGAGAAGACGGGCGAGCCGACCAACCACGCCCGCAACTACGTACGTCCCGAACTGGCCACGCGCATCGATCCCGCCGATCTGCTGCGCTGGCCGATGACCAAGGTGCTGCGGGATGTCGTCGGGGCGGACATCAGCCGCATCACGGACACGGTGGAGGCGAGGCTCGCCGATCCGGAGACGGCTCGGCTGCTTCAAGTCCCGCTGCTCAGCCCGATCCTGCACTACACGGGGGTGACCTATGACGGAGACGGGCGGGTGCTGGACGCGGCGGTGATCCACTACCGGGGCGATCGCTTCTCCTTCACTGTGACCCTCGATGCGTAGCGCTCCGCTGGGATGGGCGGTTCTTTGTCTGCCGGTTTGTGGGGGCTTGTCGCGCAGTTCCCCGCGCCCCTTCGGGGCGCCTTGTCTTAGGCAAGTTCTACGATGCTCTGCGTGACGCACGACGACGCTCCGCTGCTGGCGGATCTCATGCCGTGGTCCGTCGCATCGCCGCGGATCGGGCGGGGGTGGCCGACGGGGCCCGATGCGGCGTCCCTGAAAGCTCGGTGGGATGCGCTGGTGAAGGCCGAGGGGCCGGATCGGGAGGCGTTGTTCGAGCCGACCCGGTCGCGGACGCTGCACTCGGCGGTCGGGCAGTTGCCGGGGCAGAGCAGCGGCACGGAGAAGCTGGCCCGGGCGATCGGCCCGTGCCCTGAGCCCGTACGGGTTCTGCGCGCCCCCTTCGACGAACAGTGGCTGATCCCCGATCACCGGCTGATCGACGTGGCCCGACCGGAGTTGTGGCGGGTGGCGGACGAGCGGCAGGTGTTTGTTGCCGAGACGGCGGGCGGCGGGGCCGGGCCGGTTCTCCTGGCGACGTCGCTGCTGCCGCTGCTGCGGCCCGGCCGTGTCCGGCCGCTGTATCGCCGTCCGGGCGGGGTGGAACCGAACCTGGCGCCGGGCCTGTTGGAGTTCCTGGGTGAGCGTCTGGGCGAGATGCCGGAGCCGGTGGATGTGCTGGCCTGGATCATGGCGGCGGTCCGTGTCGACCTCGCCGTGCCCCTGACCGGGGACCCCGAACTCTGGGCGCGGGGCGTGGAGTCGGGCCGTCGGGCGCTCCGGCTGATGTGCCGCGACGGCGAGCGCCCGAAGCTTCCCGGCGGTCGCCGGCCCTACGTCCGCGCCCCGCTTCCGGCCCGTCCGCACACCGTTCTCTACGACCGTGAGGAGGAGGCCCTGCAGATCGACGAGGGCCGTATCTCCCCGGTGCCGCCCGAAGCCTGGGACTTCGAGGTGAGCGGGGTTCGCGTGCTGGAGGAATGGTTCACGGCACGGACGGCACCCGCGGAACCACCGGGCACCCTTGAGGCGATCCGTCCGGCCACCTGGTCCCAGACCTGGACGTCGGAGCTGCTTGAGCTGATCACCGTACTGGCACTGCTCTCCGAAGTCCCGCCCCTCCCCGACCCGTTGACATCCCCCCTGACCGCCACCGACCTGCACAAGGCGGGCGTACTCCCACCGTCGGCCCCGTCCCGCCGCCCGGCCTCCGTGCTGAACGCACACGAGGAGGGGCCGGAGGGCCAGCTCACGCTGATCTAACGCAGGTCCGGGTCGAAGGCGTCCAGCACGCGCCCCAGCGCCCGCTCGAACACCGCCTCCAGATCGATCGGTCCGCTCTGCTCCATGAAGGCCGCGGCCAGTCGGGGATACGCGCCGGTGGCGACCTGGCTGCCGAGGTAGGCGATACGGACCGCGTTCTCCTCCTCTTCGGACCAGGGCATGGACCGGGTGCGCTCGGCGGTGGCGATCTCGTTCGCGACGTACGTCGTCACCACGCCGTTGAGGAGCGCGACCAGCTCCATCTTGGTGCCGTACGGGACGTCGAGCGGTTCGAGGCAGTCCAGGCAGTGCTCCAGGTAGCGCAGGGAGTTGGGGCTGAAGCCGTACACGCCCGACATCAGCCGCGGCACCCAGGTGTGGCGGTGCATGATGGCGCGCGTCTCGCGCGCGTTGCGGAGCATGTCCGCGCGCCAGTCGCCCGAGGGCTCCTGGATGTCGTGCTCGCCGCCGATGGCATCGATCATCAGCTCGTACAGGTCCTCCTTGCGGGGGACGTAGTTGTAGAGCGACATCGTGCCGCAGCCCAGCTCACCGGCCACCCGCCGCATCGAGAGCGCGTCCAGCCCCTCCGCGTCGGCGATCCGCACCGCCGCCGCCGCGATGTCGGCGCGCGTGTACGCGGGTCTCGGCCCCCGGCCCGTCCGCTCGGGACGTGCCCAGATCACTTCGGGTTCGGCCGCTCGGCCCGCCATCGATCATCACCTCGGCCACCATCCTAGTTACGTACAGCGTACGTAGTGCGCTATGGTCGACCCATGACTTCTACGTACGCTGTACTTAGTGAGGGTCTGGAGAAGCGGTTCGGGACGGTTCACGCCCTGCGCGGACTGGATCTGGCCGTCGCGCAGGGCACGGTCTGCGGAGTCCTCGGGCCCAACGGGGCGGGCAAGACCACCGCCGTCCGGCTGCTCACCACGCTGCTGCGGCCCGACGCGGGGTCGGCCCGGGTCGCGGGGCATGACCTCGTACGGGAGGCGGCGGCCGTACGCCGTCGGATAGGCGTCACCGGGCAGTACGCGTCGGTCGACGGGGACCTCACCGGGCGGCAGAACCTGCGGCTGTTCGCGCGGCTGCACCGGGTGCGGGGACCGGCCGAGCGGGCGGGCGAGCTGCTGGACCGCTTCGGGCTGACCGAGGCCGCCGACCGGCCCGCGTCCACCTACTCGGGCGGGATGCGGCGCCGCCTGGACCTGGCGGCGAGCCTGATCCGCCGCCCCGACGTGCTCTTCCTCGACGAACCCACCACCGGCCTCGACCCGGCGACCCGCAACCAGATCTGGGATGCGGTCCGCGACCTCAAGGCGGACGGCACGACCGTGCTGCTCACCACGCAGTATCTGGACGAGGCCGATCAACTCGCCGACGACATCGCCCTGGTGGACCGCGGACGGGTCGCCCACACCGGCTCCCCCACTCAACTCAAGGGGCTCATCGGCTCCTACGCCGAGGTCGTCGTCGCCCATGCCGAAGCGCTGACCGATGCCGCCGCCGTCCTGGACCAACTCACCGGCAGCGAGCCCTCGTTCGACCGCGAACGCAACGCGGTCGGCGCGGTCAGCGCCGACCAGACCCTCACCGTCCCCCGTCTCGTCCGTGAACTCGACGCTGCGGGCGTGCCGTTGCTCGATGCGAGCCTGCGACCACCAAGCCTCGACGACGTCTTCCTCCGACTGACCGCCGGAAAGGAACTGGTGGCATGAGCACCCTGGCATTCGACGGCACCGCCATGCTCGGCCGGCAGCTGCGGCGGACGCGGAACAACCCGGCGCTGATGATCCTCACCCAGACCATGCCGATCACGATGCTGCTGTTCTTCGGCTATGTCTTCGGCAGCGCGCTCGCCATGCCGGGCGCGGAGTACCGGTCCTTCCTCGTACCGGGGCTGCTGGTGGCGACCGCGGCCAACGGGATCATGACCGGGATGTTCCAGGCGGCCCAGGACTCGCACCGGGGCGTGATGGACCGGCTCCGCACGCTGCCGATGAGCCGAGGGGCCGTCCCCCTCGGTCAGGCGGTCGCCGATGTCATCGTCACCGCTGCCGGGACGGTGCCGTATCTGCTGGTCGGGCTCGCGGTGGGCTGGCGCATCGAGGGGTCCGCGCTGGAAGCGGCGGGCGCCGTCGGGCTGTTGCTGCTGTTCCGGTTCGCGTGCACGTGGGTCGGGATCTTCCTCGGGCTGCTGTCCCGGAGCGAGGAGGCCGCCGGTCAGCTCGGCAGCGCGACCTTCATGCTGCCGCTGCTGTCCAACGCCTACATCCCGACGGACAATCTGCCGGGCTGGCTGCGCACGATCGCCGAGTGGAACCCGATCAGCGCGGTGACCACGGCCCTGCGGGACCTGTTCGGCAACGCTCCGGTGCCGGAGGGCTCCGCCTGGCCGGTGGCGCATCCCGTGGCCGGGTCGCTGGCCTGGTGCGCGGTGCTGATCGCCGTCTTCGGGCCGCTCGCCGTACGGCGGTACGCACGCGGCTGGCGGTGAGGCAGGTCCTCCTTCCGCGGAGCGTCCCTCGTGGGTCATGATCCACGGCATGGATCCCCTTCCCCTGCCCCTCGAAGGCATCACCGTCGTCTCCGTCGAACAGGCCGTCGCCGCTCCCTTCGCCACCCGTCAGCTCGCCGACCTGGGCGCCCGCGTCATCAAGGTCGAGCGGATCGACGGCGGCGACTTCGCCCGCGGCTACGACACCGCCGCCCGCGGTCTCGCCTCGCACTTCGTGTGGTGCAACCGGGGCAAGGAGTCGATCGCCCTCGATCTGAAGGACCCGCGCGGGCTCGATGTCGTACGGCGGCTGGTGGCGGACGCGGATGTGTTCGTGCAGAACCTCGCCCAGGGGGCCGCCGCCCGGCTCGGGCTCGACGCGGCCACGCTGTGCGCGGCGCACCCGCGGCTGGTCGCCGTGGACATCTCCGGATACGGGGCGTCGGGCCCGTACGCGGACAAGCGGGCGTACGACATGCTCGTGCAGTGCGAGGCGGGGCTGGTGTCGGTCACCGGGACGCCGGAGCAGCCGGTGAAGGCGGGGATTCCGGCAGCCGACATCGCGGCGGCCATGTACGCCTTCTCGGGCGTCCTCGCGGCGCTCGTGCGGCGGGGGACGACGGGCCGTGGCGGGCCGGTCGAGGTGTCGATGCTGGAGGCGCTCGCGGAGTGGATGGGGCATCCGCTGCACCATGTGATGCACGACGGCACACCCCCGGCGCGCACTGGGCTGGCGCACGCCGTCATCGCGCCGTACGACGCCTATCCGACGGCTGGCGGTGGGCGGGTGCTGCTGTCGGTGCAGAACGACCGGGAGTGGCGGCGGCTGGCCGAACAGGTGCTGGAGCGGCCGGAGTTGGGGAGCGATCCGGCGTACGCGACGAACGCGGCGCGGGTGGCGAACCGGGAACGTACGGACGCGGCCGTCACCAAAGCGCTGGCCGCGCTGGAACCTGACACGGCCGTGGCACGCCTGGAGGCCGCGGGCATCGCCTGCGCCAGGCTCAGGGACGTACGGGAGGTCGCGGAGCATCCGCAGCTGGCGGCCAGAGGGCGGTGGCGGGAGGTGGAGTCGCCGGTGGGGCCGCTACGGGCACTGCTGCCGCCCATCACCATGCCGGGCGGGGACGAGGCACGGATGGGGGCCGTGCCCGCGCTCGGGGCGCACACCGAAACGTTGCTGCGTGCCGCGGGGATGACGGACGAGGAGATCGCAGCGTTGCGCCGGGACGGTGTGGCGGCCTGAGCGCGGGATTCGAGGAACGGTCTCGAGAAGCGCGGTATTGCTCAGCGGTCGCCGAACAGCGAACGGCGTAGCCGGCGCAGTGGCGCGAAGAGCGAGAGTCGGCCCACCTTCTTGCCCCTGTCGCTGCGCTGGTGCGCGGAGTCACGTGCGGTGATCTCGCGCATCAGCGAGGTCGCCTCGGCTGCCTCCGTGTGCGGCACGGCAGGACCTGCCAGTACCGAGAGATGGCGGTCGAGGCGCGAACTGGTCGCGCTGCTCCCGTACGTGATCGCAGGGACCCTCGCCCTGCTGCGCACTGTTATCTGTTCCATGTCACTCCCCACCCGTACGAGTCCACCCGGCCCGGGCAGGGTAACCCTATCGCCCCCAAGGGGCACTCGTGTATCGCGGTCACAGGATTCACCTTCCCCGTAAGGGGGTTGACGACCCTTCTCCGGTCACTCTCCGAATCCAACCGATTTCAGGGCGAGTTGGACAACCGGCTGGGTAGTGGGCTGCTCCGACCCTCCGTCGGGCTCCACGGTCACAGCCAGTGATGTCGCGGACTTCTCCAGTCCGGCCGCGACCAAGGGCGTGTCGCCCTCGAAAAGCCCGAGGGAGCGCGGTTGCTCATCGGGGCGCATGACCCAGAGCTGGTTCACGCTGCCGCTCGGCAGATCGCCGTATCCGCTCAGGGTGACCACCGCGCTCCCCTCGGATGCCGAGGCGACGACTCCGATACTTCGGCCCTGCGCATCCCGTCCGGTACTCGAGCGCGCGTCCGGTGCCGCGAGAACGTGGGCGATCTCACGTGCCTGCGCCCGCTGGGCGTCCAGCTGGTCCTGCGTCTGGTTGGCCTGCACGGCGAAGAGCGAGGCGACGACCAGGGCCGCCGCTGCCGTCGCGGTGGCGAACGGGACGAAGAGGGGGCGCCCCCTGCGCGCACGGGCGCGCGCGGGCAGCGGCTCGTTCCCCCAGACGTGCGGCGGCAATTGCGGCGTACGCGCGCGTGCCGGTTCGGGCTGTGCGGCGGGCTCCTGCGGAGTGGCGCGTACGGCGGCCAGGACCCGGTCGCGCATCGCGGCCGGCGCGGGCGCGGCCGTGGACCAGGCGAGGCGGACGGCGTCCTCGGTGAGGGCGCGTACCTCGGCGGCACACAGGGGGCAGTCGTCGAGGTGCTTCTCGAAGCGCACGCGTTCCGCCGGTTCCAGGGCGTCGAGGGCATAGGGGGCGGCCAGGGAGTGCAGGTCCTCGCGGCGCAGTCGGTCGAGGAAGCTCATGCGACACCTCCCAGGCATTCGCGCAGCCGGGTCAGTCCGTCGCGCATCCGGGTCTTGACGGTACCGAGCGGCAGCGAGAGCTGCTCGGCCACTTCACGGTACGTAAGCCCGTCGTAGTAGGCGAGGGTGACGGACTGCCGTTGGAGCACGGTGAGGCTGTCCAGGCAGCGGCGCACCCACTCGCGTTCCAGGCCGGCCTCGACCTCCTCGGAGACCTGGTCGAAGGCGGGGCTGTGGGATCGGCGTGCCTCGCGCTGCTCGCGTTCGCCGGCCGCGCGGGCGCTGCGCACCCGGTCCACGGCGCGACGGTGGGCGAGGGTGAGGATCCAGGACAGGGCGCTGCCCCGGCCGGGGTCGAACCGCGCGGCGGACCGCCAGAGTTCGAGCAGCACCTCCTGTGACACCTCCTCCGACTGCGCCGGGTCGCGCACGACTCGTTTCACGAGTCCGTACACCGGCCCGGACACCAGTCCGTACAGCTTCTCGAAGGCCTTCTGGTCGCCTCCCGCCACCAGCACCAGAAGCTCGTCCGCCTCCACCCGGTCCCCCTCTCTTCGGCCGCACGGGGCCGATCCCGTCCCACGAGGCATTCGCAACGAACCCACCTCCGGATGGGGTTACGGATCAGCGTGCCCAAAACGCCAGCCCAGCACCGGGAAATTTTGTTTTGAGGTTCGACCAATCCGCCCCGCCACCGGCGCCGAATCCTCGTGCGTCAGGCAAGTTGGACTGAGGACGGACGGCATGACACCTATCTCCAGGAGCGGCGTGGGCGCGCGGAGCGTCGCGACCCTCGTATGTGGTGCGCTGGCCGCCGGGGCGCTCGCAGCCGCCGGCGTGGCCACGTTGGAACCGGGGGCGGCCTCCGCCTCCAGCCACCGGGAGGCCCCGCTGATCTCGGGGACCCCGCAGTACGACAACACGGACGTGTACGCGTTCGTCAGCCCGGACAAGCCGGACACGACGACGATCGTCGCGAACTGGATCCCCTTCGAGGAGCCGGCCGGCGGACCGAACTTCTTCACGTTCGCCGAGGACGCCCAGTACGACGTCCACATCGACAACAACGGCGACGCCCAGGGCGAGCTGCTGTTCCGCTACACCTTCAAGACGCACATCAAGAACAAGAAGACGTTCCTCTACAACACCGGTCCGGTGGAGAGCCTGGACGACCCCGACCTGAACATCACGCAGACGTACGACATCGACCTGCTGCGGCTGAAGAAGCAGAAACTGGTGTCGAAGACGAAGGTCGCGGACGACGTTCCGGTGGCCCCGTCGAACGTCGGCAAGGCGTCGATGCCGGACTACGCCAAGCTGCGCTCCCAGGCCGTGCACGAACTGACCAGCGGCGCCACGACGTTCGCCGGCCAGGCGGACGACCCGTTCTTCCTGGACCTGCGCGTCTTCGACCTGCTGTACGGCGGGAACCTCTCCGAGGTCGGCAACGACACGCTCAAGGGCTACAACGTCAACTCCATCGCCCTGCAGGTCCCGACGGACATGATCACCGAGTCGGCGGAGCAGCCGATCGTCGGTATCTGGTCGACGACCCAGCGCAAGAACGCGCAGGGGTACTTCAGCCAGGTGTCGCGCCTCGGCAGCCCGCTGGTGAACGAGGTCGTCAACCCGCTCAAGGACAAGGACAAGTTCAACGCGTCCTCGCCCTGGGACGACGCGCAGTTCCTGAAGAACGTGACCAACCCGGAGCTGCCGAAGCTCATCGAGGCGATCTACAAGATCGACGCTCCGGACGAGCCGCGCAACGATCTCGTGGACGTCTTCCTCAAGGGCGTCGAAGGTCTCAACCAGCCGCCGCACGTACGCGCGTCGGAGCAGCTGCGGCTCAACACCTCGATCAAGCCGGCCGCCGAACCCAAGCGGCTCGGCGTCCTCGACGGGGACAACGCGGGCTTCCCGAACGGGCGTCGGCTGACCGACGACGTGCTCGACGCCTCGTTGCAGGTCGTCGAGGGTGAACTGGTCGGTGCCAAGAACGACTTGGGCGACGCGGTCGACAAGAACGACAAGGACTTCGAGAAGGCCTTCCCGTACGTCGCACTGCCGACCGAGGGTTCGCGCGGTCCGCTCGCCAAGGGCACGACCGGGGACAACGACGTGCGTAACCAGCTGGGCGACGCGTTGCAGCCGGCCGGCTCCGGCGGTTCGGAAGACACCACCCTGATCGCCGCGTCGGCGGGTGCCGGTGCGGCGGGGATCCTGCTGATCGGTGCCGGGCTGATGTGGTGGCGGCGCATGCGGGGTCGTGCGTACTGACTCTGCTGGATCGTGGGGAACTGCGGGCCCGCTGTGGCTGGTCGCGCAGTTCCCCGTGCCCCTACGGGGCGCTATGACCGGCGCGGCCCGCTCGTACCCATCCCCCACGGCGCGGGCCGCGTCGCTTGATCTCATCACTTCCTTCAGGCGACCGAGGAGAGGGCATGTCCCCGGGTACGGAAAACAGCGAGGCCGCTGAGCGGCCGGAGGCCGGGCGGCGTTGGCGGGTGGTGCAACTCGCCGGGTGTGCGGCCATGTTGGCGGTCGCCATGACCGCGGGGGCCATCGCGTTCGGGGCCGTGCGGGACGATGGGCGCCAGACTGTCGCGTCCACGCCCGCCGCCATCTCACCGGCGCTGCTGTCCAGCGGCGATCTCGACGCGAGTATCACCTCGCTGCAGGCCCATCTCCGCGCACAGCCAAAGGACTTCGGCGGCTGGGCCACCCTCGGGCTCGCCTATGTCGAGCAGGCGCGGACGAAGGGTGATCCCTCGCGCTATCCGCAGGCCGAGCGGGCGTTGAAGCGGTCCCTGGAGCTTGAGGCGGACAACGACCAGGCGCTCGCGGGGCGTGCCGCGCTCGCCGCCGCCCGGCACGACTTCGAGGACGCGCTGAACCACGCCGACCGGGCGCTGAAGCAGAACCCCTACAACGAACGCGCGCTGTCCTCCCGTATCGACGCCCTCGTCGAACTCGGCCGGTACGCCGACGCGTCGAAGGCCGCGGACGCCGCCGACTCCCGTCGTCCGGGGGTCCCCGTCTTCAGCCGGTACGCGTATGTGCGCGAGCTGCGCGGCGACGGACGGACGGCTCAGCGGGTGCTGGAGCAGGCCCTTGCGTCCGCCACGGCGCCCGGAGACGTGGCATACGTGGCGACGCAGCTCGGTCAACTCGCCTGGAACCAGGGCGACTACGAGACGGCGCTGGAGCACTTCGCCCGCGCGCTCGCCGCCGACGAGAACTACCTCCCCGCGCTGGAGGGCCGCGCCCGTGCGCAGGCCGCGAGTGGTGACAGGGCCGGCGCGATCAAGGGGATGGAGCAGGTCGTGGCGCGGTATCCGCTGCCGGGACCGCTCGTCGTCCTGGGCGAGCTGTACGAGGCCCGGGGCGCCGACGGGGACCGGGCGAAGGCGAACGACCAGTACGCCCTCGTCGACGCCTGGACCGCGCTCGCCCGTGCCAACGGCGTCAACGCCGACCTCGACACCGCGCTCGCCGCCGCCGACCACGGCGACGCCAAGTCGGCGCTGCGCGCGGCCCGTGCCGAGTGGGACCGCCGGCACACCGTGCACACCGCGGACGCCGTCGCCTGGGCGCTGCACAAGAACGGTCGTGACGAGGAAGCCCTCCCGTACGCGCGCCGCGCCACCGCGACCGGCTACCGCAACGCCGCGTTCCTCTACCACCGCGGCATGATCGAGCAGGCCACGGGCAACGCCAAGGAGGCCCGCGCCTCGCTCACGTCGGCGCTGAAGCTGAACCCCGGCTTCTCGCCGCTGGGCGCGCGGGAAGCCCGTACGACGCTCAAGGACCTGGAGGCGGCCCGGTGATGAGCCCCCGTCGTCTCTTCGCCTCCGGCGCGGCCGTCCTGACGGCCGTCTGCGCGCTCGTGCTCGTCCCCTCGGGAGCCGCGAGCGCGCACCCCCTCGGCAACTTCACCGTCAACCGCTACGACGGCCTCGTCGCCGCCCCCGGCGAACTCCGGGTCCGGCACGTCGAGGACCTCGCGGAGATCCCGGCGACCCAGGCCAAGCCCGACATCGAGAAGGCGGGCATGTCCGACTGGGCCCGGCAGCGGTGCGCCTCGGCCGCGCGGGACAGCAAGGTCACCGTCGAGGGGCGCACGGTCGGCCTCTCCGTCGCGGAGAGCCGCGCGCGCGTGCGGCCCGGACAGGCGGGGCTCGACACGCTCCGGGTGGAGTGCCGGCTGACCGCCCCGCTCCCCGACCAGGAATCCCTGGCCCTCGACTTCCGCGGCGCGGGCGCCGACTCCGGCCCCGGCTGGCGTGAGATCACAGCGCGCGGCGACCGCATGACGCTCTCCGCGTCGGACGTCCCGGAGAAGTCGATCTCCCGTGAACTGACCGAGTACCCGGAGGAGTTGCTCTCCTCCCCCGCCGACACCGCGACCGCGTCCCTGGGCATGCGCTCCGGCGGCCCCGCCCTCACCGACGACCAGCAGGACGCCCCGGGCGCCTCCGTGCTGCCGCGTGGCGCCGACCGCTGGACCCGCGCCCTGGACTCCCTCGTCGCCCGCCACGACCTCACCCTCGGCTTCGCCGCGCTGGCCCTGGTCATCGCGGTCGGCCTCGGCGCGATGCACGCGCTCGCCCCGGGCCACGGCAAGACCCTCATGGCCGCGACAGCGGCGGCCCACGGTGGCCGGGCCCGCCTCAGGAACGTCCTCCCCCTCGCCGCCTCCGTCACGGTCACCCACACCCTCGGCGTGGTCGCCCTCGGCCTCCTGGTGACGGCCGGCTCGGCGGCGACGCCCTCCGTGATCGCCTGGCTGGGCATCGCGAGCGGCGCCCTGGTGATCGCGGCGGGCGCGAATCTCGTACGACGGGCCTGGCGAAACCGGCGCCACACGCACGGACCCGGGCACACGCACGGCCACACGCACGGGCACACCCATGACCACCCGCACCCGCACGATCACGATCACGAGCCGGACAAGCCCCCCGCCCGCCAACTCGCCCTGGTCGGCGCGGTATCCGCACCCCCCTCACCAAGCGCTCACGCTCACTCCCACGACCACCATCACGACCACCACCACGATGACTCCCACAGCCACTCACACACCGTCGAGCACTCGCACGGCGGCTTCACCCACACCCACTCCACCGCCCCCACCCTCCGCGGCACGATCCTCCTCGGCTTCGCCGGCGGACTCGTGCCCAGCCCTTCGGCCGTCGTCGTGCTCGTCGGTGCCGCGGCTCTCGGCAAGGCCTGGTTCGGGCTGCTGCTGGTCGTCGCGTACGGCGCGGGGCTCGCGCTGACCCTCACCGCGGCCGGGTTCGCCGTTGTCAGGCTGGGCGGCGGAATGACCCGGATGCTGGACAAGCGCCCCCGCTGGACCGCGAGCCCGACGGTGACCCTGCTGCGCAGGACCGCACCGCTGATATCCGCGTTCGTCGTCGTCGCGCTCGGGATCGGATTGCTTCTCAAGGGGGCCGCATCCGCATTGGGCTGAGCTACGTTCGGGGAGGGGGAGAACTGAGGAGAATCAGCCCGGATGCGAATGGGGGAGCCCGTGTCCGAAGAACCGGGCAGTGAACGTGTGATCGCGGACCGCTACCGTCTGCTGTCCCCGCTCGGCGAGGGCGGCATGGGGACGGTGTGGCGGGCCCGCGACGAGTTGCTGCACCGCGAGGTCGCCGTGAAGGAGGTGCGCGCGCCCGCGGGGCTGCCCGCCTCGGAGGTCGAGCGGATGTATGCCCGGCTGGAGCGCGAGGCGTGGGCGGCGGCGCGGGTCGCGAACCGCAATGTGGTGACGGTGTACGACGTGGCCTCGGAGGGCGGCCGGCCGTGGATCGTGATGGAGCTGATCCGCGGAGTGTCACTGGCGGACCAGCTGGAGGCCGAGGGCACGTTGTCGCCGCAGCGTGCCGCGCACATCGGCGCGGAGGTGCTGGCCGCGCTGCGGGCCGCGCACTCCGCCGGGGTGCTGCACCGGGACGTGAAGCCGGGCAACGTGCTGATGTCGAACGACGGCCGGGTCGTGCTGACCGACTTCGGTATCGCGATGGTCGAGGGCAGCTCGGCGCTGACCATGACCGGGGAGGTCATAGGCTCGCCCGAGTTCCTGGCGCCGGAGCGGGCGCTGGGCCGCACGCCGGGTCCGGAGTCGGACCTGTGGTCGCTGGGCGTGCTGCTGTACGCGGCGGTGGAGGGCAACTCCCCGTTCCGCCAGAACACCCCGCTCAGCACCCTGCGCGCGATCGTCGACGAGGAGCTGCCGCCACCGCACCGGGCCGGTCCGCTCGCCGGGGTCATCGAGGGGCTGCTGCGCAAGGACCCGGCCGAGCGGCTGTCGGCGGACCGGGCGGAGCAGGATCTGCGGCTGATCGGGGCGGGAGGCACCCCGCGCGCGGACACGCCCCCGGCGACCCCCTACACACCGAC